>RFKM01000083.1 GCA_003694465.1 Alphaproteobacteria bacterium | reverse complement strand
GGCCGGAATAGCCGCCGACGGCGAGGATGTTCCCGGCGAGGCGCTCGAAATGCGGCATCCGGTTGAGGGTGATGCCGAGGGTGCCGCCCCAAGCGTAGTCGATCTTCGCCCCCGTCAGCTGCGGGAAAATCTCGAGCATCGGCTTGCGCGCCTTCGCGGCAATTTCGCGCGGGAAGCGCCAGCCATAGCTCTCGCCACCGCCGAACAGCATCCGCCCGTCCTGCGACAGGCGGAAATAGTTGATGACGAATTTCGAATCGGCCACCGCCTGGTTTTCGGGAATGAGCTCCCGCGCCCCGTCGCCCAGGGGTTCGGTGGCGACGATGAAATTGTTGATCGGCATGACCTTGGCGGCGATGCGCCGGTCAAGATCACCGAGATAGCCGTTGGTGGCCCAGAGCAGGTAGCGCGCCGTCACCTTCGCCGCGTCGGTGCCAAGGCGCACCGGCTCGCTTTCCGACACCCAGCGCACCCGGCTGCGCTCGTAAAGGCGCGCCCCCGCCGCCTGCGCCGCCCGCGCCAGCCCGAGGGCATAGTTCAGCGGGTGCAGATGGCCGCCGCCGCTGTCTTCGACACCGCCGAAATAGGCCTCGGAGGCCACCTTCGCCCGCAGTTCTTCGCGGCTGAGCGGGCGAATCCGGTCATAGCCGTAATCGCGCCGCAGCTTCTCGGCATAGGCGTGGCTGTGGCGGACGAATCGTTCGCGGTGGTCGGCATGGATCAACCCGCGGACGAACCCGGCCTCTGGCGCATGGCGGCGGGCGAGCGAAATGGTCAGATCGACGCTTTCGAGCGCCAGATCCCACAGCGCGCGCGCCATTTCCGGGCCGGCCATATCTTCGAGCCGGTCCTGATCCACGCGTTGCCCGGGATGGACTTGCCCGCCATTGCGCCCCGAGGCGCCGAAGCCGACGCGCTGGGCCTCGAGCACGATGACGTCGAGCCCCGCCTCGGCAAGGTGCAGCGCCGCCGAAAGCCCGGTATAACCGCCACCGATGATCGCCACGTCGCAGGTGATCTCGCCCCGCGCCTCGGGCAGAGGCGCGAAGGGAACGGCCGTCGCCGCGTAATACGAGGGCGGATATTCCCCCGGCCTGTCGTTGGCGGTGAGAATGTCGAGCCGTGCCATGAAGCCCCTTCCCGGTGTCGAGGTGCAGCGACAGGCGCGCCGGGGTGCCCCCGCGCGCCCGCCCGGCTCAGTCGGCCGTCTTCATCAGGCCGGCGTCCTTCACCGCCTTGTAGCCTTCGTCGAGCGACTGGACGGCGCGTTCGAACAAGAGGTCGATGTCGTCCTTCTGCATCACCAGCGGCGGGGCGACGATCATCCGGTCGCCGACATGGCGCATGATCAGGTTGTTCTTGAAGCAGCGTTCGCGCACCATGTAGCCGACGGTGCCGGGGGCGCTGGCGAAGGGCTTGCGCACCGACTTGTCGGCGGTCAGCGCCAGCGAGGCCATCATCCCGACGATCTTCGTCTCGCCGACGAAGGGGTGGTCGGCGAGCTGGTGCCACTTCTCGGCAAGGTAGGGCGCCGCCTCGTTCTTCACATGCTCGACGATCCTTTCCTCTTCCATGATGCGCAGGTTCTCGAGCGCCACCGCCGCGGCCACCGGATGCGCCGAATAGGTGTAGCCGTGAGTGAACTCCGCCTTGCCGATCACCTCGGCCACCTTGCCCGAGACCATCGAGCCGCCGATCGGCGCATAGCCCGACGACAGCCCCTTGGCGATGGTCATGATGTCGGGCCTGAGGCCGTAATACTGGGTGCCGAACCACTCGCCGGTGCGCCCGAATCCGGTGATCACCTCGTCGATGATCAGCAGGATGTCGTAGCGGTCGCAAATGCGCTGGATCTCGGGCCAGTAGGTTTCGGGCGGCACGATCACCCCGCCGGCGCCCTGGATCGGTTCGGCGATGAAGGCGGCAACCCGGTCTTCGCCGAGTTCGAGGATCTTCTCTTCAAGCTCGCGCGCGCGCTGCAGGCCGAAGTCCTCGGGGCTGAGATCGCCGCCCTCGAGATACCAATGCGGC
Source organism: Alphaproteobacteria bacterium (assembly GCA_003694465.1). Classification (GTDB taxonomy): domain Bacteria; phylum Pseudomonadota; class Alphaproteobacteria; order Rhodobacterales; family Rhodobacteraceae; genus RFKM01. The sequence goes on along the minus strand of RFKM01000083.1, from coordinate 4,478 downwards.
TGGTTGATGTGCACGATGTCGGGAATCGGCATGCCGCCCTGGGCGTGCATCCCCTGCATCCCGCCCAGCGAGGCGGCGCCGACCGTCGAGCCGTGATAGGCGTTCTTGCGGCTGATGATCACCTTCTTCTCGGGCTTGCCGAGAAGATCCCAGTAGCGGCGGACCATGCGGATGTTGGTATCGTTCGCCTCCGACCCGCCGCTGGCGAAGAAGACATGGTCGAGATCGCCCGGCGCGAGCTCGGCGAGCTTGTCGGCAAGCGCGATGGCCGGCACATGGGTCGACATGAAGAAGGTGTTGTAATAGGGCAGTTCCTTCATCTGCCGGTAGGCGACCTCGGCGAGTTCGTCGCGCCCGTAGCCGATGTTGACGCACCACAGCCCCGCCATCGCGTCGAGGATCTCCTCGCCCTCGCTGTCGGTGAGCGTGACCCCCTTCGCCCCGGTGATCACCCGCGCCCCGAGGCGGGCCAGCTCGTCGTTCGCCGTGAACGGGTGCATGTGATGGGCGGCGTCGAGGGCCTGAAGTTCGGCGGTGGGCAGGTGGTTGCTGATCCTGGTCATCTCGGGCTCCTGTGAGGACTTTGCGCCCACAATATGATCAAAAACGGGCGTGTCAACGCGAGGCGCGCGCGCCTGATCACGATTTTGCCCGCGTGAGCGAGCGCGTCACCTGGGTGATTCCCTGCTCGATGTCGCCGAGGATCGCCGCCGCCACCGCCTCGGCATCGCGCGCGCGCATCGCCGCCAGCGCCTCGCGGTGCATGTCGGGCAGGTTGGCGGTGCCGTGCCGGCCGAGCATGACCCGCAGCGAGGGGCCGGCGCGCAGGGCGACGATATCGAACAGCGACATCAGAACCTCCGCCCCGGAGCGGGCATAGAGCTTGGCGTGAAACAGGTGGTTGTGGGCAAGGTAGCCGCGCACGTCACCCTTCTCGATGGCGGCATCGACCAGCGCATCTTCGGCGGCAAGGTCGGCGATGTCGTCGTCGGTCAACCGCGGCGTGGCCCGCCGGGCAAGCTCCGGCTCGACGGTGCGGCGGATCAGCGCCAGTTCGCCGTATTGCTCAAGCGTCATCTCGGGCACCTGAACGCGGCGGTTGCCCTTGAGCATCAACGCCCCCTGGCTGGTCAGCCGGCGGATCGCCTCGCGCACCGGCGTCATCCCGACGCCCAGCGCCTCGACCAGCCCCTGAATGGTCACCGGCTGGCCGGGCGACAACTCGCCGTAGAGCACCATCTCGCGCAGGGCGCGGTAGGTGCGCTCGTGCTCCGGCAGCTTTGCGCCTGGCGCATTCATCGTGTCCGCTCCCGCAATTCCGTTGCAACTGACCGGCTAGCCGATACTCTTTGTCGGGAGACTACCGCCCGAGGAAAGATTTGACCACATCTTCCATTGCGGCTAGTTTTGATCAAAAGCCCGACAAGGGCGCTGTTCACCAACGGGAGACATGCAAGATGAATTTCAAGCTGATCGTGGCAACCTCCGGCCTCGCGCTCATGGCCGGGGCGGCGATGGCCGAGGAGGTGCGGGTCTACAACTGGTCCGACTACATCGACGAAGAGCTGCTGACCAAGTTCGAGGAAGAAACCGGGATCGACCTGATCTACGACGTGTTCGATTCCAACGAGCTGCTCGAGACCAAGCTGCTGGCCGGCGGTTCGGGCTATGACGTGGTGGTGCCCTCGGCCACCTTCCTGCAGCGCCAGATCGCGGCCGGCGCCTTCCAGAAGCTTGACAAGGCGAAGCTGCCGAACCTCAAGAACATGTGGGACGTGATCGAGCAGCGCACCGCGCAATACGACCCGGGCAACGAGTATTCCGTCAACTACATGTGGGGCACCACGGGCATTGGCGTGAATGTCGACAAGGTCAAGGAAGTGCTTGGCGAGGATGCCCCGATCGACAGCTGGGCGCTGGTCTTCGACCCGGCCAACATGGAGAAGCTCAGCGCCTGCGGCGTGCATTTCCTCGACGCGCCGACCGAGATGATTCCGGCCGCGCTCAACTACATCGGCGAAGACCCCGACAGCCACGACCCGGAGGTGATCGCCAAGGCCGAGGCCGTCTTTGCCCCGATCCGCCCCTACATCCAGAAGTTCCACTCCTCCGAATACATCGAGGCGCTGGCCAACGGGAACATCTGCGTGGCCGTCGGCTGGTCGGGCGACGTCTTCCAGGCGCAGGCCCGGGCCGACGAGGCCGACAACGGCAACACCATCGTCTACAGCGTGCCGAAGGAAGGCGCGCAGATGTGGTTCGACCAGATGGCGATTCCGGTCGACGCGCCGAACCCGGATGGCGCCCACAAGTTCATCAACTTCATGATGGATGCCCAGAACGCGGCCGCGGCCACCAACTATGTCTGGTATGCCTCGGGCAACAAGGCCGCGCAGGAGTTCATCGACCCCGAGATCCTCGGCGATCCGGCGATCTACCCGGACGAAGAGACCATGGCCAAGCTCTACACCACGCGCCCCTATGACGCGAAGGTGCAGCGCGTCGTCACCCGGCTGTGGACGAAGATCAAGTCGGGCACCTGATCCGGCCTTTCGAGACCGGCCCTCGCGCCGCGGCGCGGGGGCTTTTCTTTACCGACCGAGGTGATCATGGCGGACGTCACGCGCAAGCCGAAGCCCCCTTCCGGCGAATTCGCCCCCTGGCTCGACCCGGAGGCCAAGCCGCTCATCGAATTTCGCAACGTGACCAAGCGCTTCGGCGATTTCACGGCGATCGACGACCTGACCCTGAACATCTACGAGCGCGAGTTCTTCGCCCTGCTCGGCCCGTCGGGCTGCGGCAAGACGACGATGATGCGCATGCTCGCCGGCTTCGAGGCGCCCACCGAAGGGCAGATCCTGCTCGGCGGGCAGGATCTGGGCGCCACCCCGCCGAACCGCCGGCCGGTGAACATGATGTTCCAGAGCTATGCGCTCTTCCCGCACCTTTCGGTCTGGGACAACATCGCCTTCGGCCTCAAGCGCGACCGGCTGCCGAAAGGCGAGATCGAGGCGCGCGTCGAAGACATGCTGCGCCTCACCCGGCTCGAGAAATTCGCCCGCCGCAAGCCGCACCAGATTTCCGGCGGTCAGCGGCAACGCGTGGCGCTGGCCCGCTCGCTGGCCAAGGCGCCGAAACTGCTGCTGCTCGACGAACCCCTCGGCGCGCTCGACAAGAAGCTGCGCGAGGACACCCAGTTCGAGCTCATGGACATTCAGGAAAAGACCGGCACCACCTTCGTCATCGTCACCCACGATCAGGAAGAGGCGATGACCGTCGCCTCGCGCATCGCGGTGATGGAGCACGGGCGGATCGTGCAGGTCGACACGCCGGCCAATGTCTACGAGCGGCCGGCGAATGTCTATGTGGCCGATTTCATCGGCGACGTGAACCTGATCCGCGGCACCTTCCGGCGCAGCGGGCCGGATTCGGGGCGCATCGTCTTCGACGAGCGCGAGCCGCCGATCGAGGTGGAAGAAGTGGGGGGCGAGATCGCCGACGGCGCCGCCGTCACCTATGCCATCCGCCCGGAAAAGATCGCCGTCGCCAAGACGCGCCCCGAGGGCGACCTCAACGCCGTGTTCGGGAAGGTCATCGACATCGGCTATCTCGGCAACGTCTCGACCTATCACGTCGAACTCGCCGGCGGGCAGATGGTGAAGGCGGCCATGACCAACGTCACCCGCCTTGCCCGCCGCCAGATCACATGGGACGACGAGGTCTGGCTTTCGTGGCGCAAGACCGCCGGCGTGGTGCTCGAGAAATGAGACGCGCCGCCCTCATCGCCCTGCCCTACATGTGGCTGCTGGCGCTGTTCTTCGTGCCGTTTCTGATCGTTGCCAAGATCAGCCTGTCCGACACCGCGCTGGCCATCCCCCCCTACACGCCGACGCTCGACCTCGCCCGCGGCTGGGCCGGGGTGCGCGAGTGGTGGGCCGGGCTCGATTTCGAGAATTTCGTCTTCCTGACCACCGACGACCTTTACTGGAAGGCCTACATCTCGTCGCTGAAGATCGCCGTGCTCTCGACGCTGATGACGCTCGCCGTCGGCTATCCGATCGCCTACGGCATGAGCAAGGCCCCCGACGAATGGCGCCCGACCCTTCTGATGCTGGTGATCCTGCCGTTCTGGACGTCGTTTTTGATCCGCGTCTATTCGTGGAAGTCGATCCTCGCGCAGGAGGGGTTTCTCAACCACCTGCTGCTCGCCCTCGGCTGGATCGACCAGCCGCTGACCATTCTCAACACCACCACCGCCGTCTATATCGGCATCGTCTACACCTACCTGCCGTTCATGGTGCTGCCGCTCTACTCGGCGCTGGAGCGGCTCGACGAATCGCTTCTCGAGGCGGCCGAAGACCTGGGCTGCTCGCGCCTCACCGCCTTCTGGCTGGTCACCGTGCCGCTGTCGAAACAGGGGATCGTCGCCGGCAGCTTCCTCGTGTTCATCCCGGTGATGGGCGAGTTCGTCATTCCCT
>RFKM01000082.1 GCA_003694465.1 Alphaproteobacteria bacterium | reverse complement strand
TTGGGGGGCTGGCCCCCCAATGATGGTGCGGTTTGGGGGGCTGGCCCCCCAATGGTTGTGCGGTTTGGGGGCGTGGCGTCAATCACGGTGCGGTTTGGGGGCGGCGCCCCCGGCTCAGCCGCCGTGCATCTCCTTGGTGGCGGTGAGCCGCAACTCGGGATAATCGCGCTCGGCGCGGTCGATGTCCCATTGCAGCCGGGTGAGATAGACCACGTCGCCGTCGTGGTCATGGGCGATGTGCTGCTTGTTGGCGGCGATGAATTTCTCGAGCGCCGCTTTCGGCCCCGAAACCCAGCGCGCCGAGGTGAACTGGCTGGGCTCGAAACGCACCGGCAGGCCGTATTCCATCTCGATCCGGCTGGCCAGAACCTCGAACTGCAGCGCCCCGACCACGCCGACGATGAAGCCCGCGCCGATGTCGGGCTTGAACACCTTGGCCGCACCTTCCTCGGCGAATTGCATCAGCGCCTTTTCCAGATGCTTGGCCTTCATCGGATCGCCCGCCCGCACCCCGCGCAGCAACTCCGGGGCAAACGACGGGATGCCGGTGACGCGCAGCGCCTCGCCCTCGGTCAGCGTGTCGCCGATGCGCAGCTGCCCGTGGTTCGGAATGCCGATGATGTCGCCCGCCCAGGCCTCTTCGGCCAGCTCCCGGTCGGCGGCGAGAAACAGCACCGGGTTCGAGACCGTCATCGGCTTTTTCGCCCGCACATGGGTCAGCTTCATGCCGCGCCGGAAATGGCCCGAGGCGAGGCGCACGAAGGCGACCCGGTCGCGGTGCTTCGGGTCCATGTTCGCCTGAACCTTGAAAACGAAACCCGCCACGCTGTCTTCCTCGGGCAGGATCGGGCGCGGCTCGGCCGATTGCGGCTGCGGCTCGGGGCCATAGTCGGCAATCCCCTGCATCAGCTCCTTCACCCCGAAGGAGTTGATCGCCGAGCCGAACCAGATCGGCGTCATCATCCCCGAGGCGACCTCGGCCGGGTCGAGCGCCGGCAGCAGCCCGCGCGCCATTTCGACCTCTTCGCGCAGCTTCTCGAGCAGGTCCGCCGGCACGTGCTCGGCCAGTTTCGGATCGTCCAGCCCCTCGATGCGGATGCTTTCGGCCACCCGGTTGCGGTCGGCCCGGTCCATCAGTTCGAGCCGGTTGTGCAGCATGTCGTAGCAGCCCAGGAAATCGCGCCCCATGCCGATCGGCCAGCTGGCGGGGGTGACGTGAATCGCCAGCATTTCCTGGATTTCGTCGATGATCTCGAAGGTGTCGCGCGCCTCGCGGTCCATCTTGTTGCAGAAGGTCAGGATCGGCAGATCGCGCATCCGGCAGACCTCGAAGAGCTTCTGCGTCTGGCTCTCGACGCCTTTCGCCCCGTCGATCACCATGATCGCGGCATCGACGGCGGTCAGCGTCCGGTAGGTGTCTTCGGAAAAGTCCGAGTGGCCCGGCGTGTCGACGAGGTTGAAGCGCCACCGGCCGAAATCGAAACTCATCGCCGAGGCCGAAACCGAAATGCCCCGGTCCTGCTCCATCTTCATGAAGTCCGACCGGGTCCGCCGCGCCTCGCCCTTCGCCCGCACCTGCCCGGCCATCTGGATCGCGCCGCCGTAAAGCAGGAACTTCTCGGTCAGCGTCGTCTTGCCCGCATCCGGGTGCGAGATGATGGCAAAGGTGCGCCGCCGGGCAATTTCCGGCGGCAGATCGGGGCGGTTCTTCGGTGCGTCGAGCATGGGCGCGGATATAGGCGAGGGCGGTCGGGCCGGCAAGCGCCCTCGCGCCGGGGGCTCGAAGCCGGGGCCGGGAATCGGGGGCGGCACGATTTTGCCATTGTCATTGCGCCCCCCAAGCGCCTATGTAGGAAGGAAGGCGGCGGCGCATTTTCCGCCCCGCCCGGAAGTTTCGCTGAATGCGTCCGAACCGAGGCCCGAGCCTTGGCGCGCATTCAGGCCGAGAGCGGCCCCGCTGCACCCAGCACGGGCCAGACATTCGCCCGGAAATCCCATGGATGAGGGCCAGAACAGGCGGCCGGCACCCCCGGCCCGTCGGAGAAGAAACGCGATGAGGCGCGCAGGCAGAACGGTAGGAGCAACGGGGGCCGGGTTCGGCGCCTTCGCTTCGCCGCGCCGCGCACCCGCACTCGCCCAGACAAGTCACTCCAGCCGCGTCGGCGCGCCCCCGGGGCCGGCGGCGGGCGGGAGCGCAATGGATCGACATGGCAAAGAAAATGCTCATCGACGCCACCCACGCGGAAGAAACCCGCGTCGTGGTGGTGGACGGCAACAGGGTCGAGGAATTCGACTTTGAATCGGAAAACAAGCGGCAGATCGCCGGCAACATCTACCTCGCAAAGGTCACCCGCGTAGAGCCTTCGCTGCAGGCGGCCTTCGTTGATTACGGCGGCAACCGCCACGGCTTCCTCGCCTTTTCGGAAATCCACCCGGATTACTACCAGATCCCGGTCGCCGACCGCGAGGCGCTGCTGGCCGAGGAGGAGGCCCTTGCCGAGGCCGAAGACGCCGAGGAAGAGGCGAGGGCCGAGCGCGCCGCCGCGCCCCGCAGTCGCACACGCACGCGTCGGCGCTCGAAGGCCGAGGCCACGGCGAGCGAAGACGCGGTCACCAGCGCCGAAGCCGAGCCCGAGGCCGAAGGCGCGGCGGAGCCGGAGGCAAAGGCCGAGGATGAGGGCGCGCCCGAGGCGAAGGCCGAGGCCGAAGCTGCGCCGGTGCCCGAGGGCATGGAGGTGATCGACCTCGGTGACGATGGCGACGAGGGTGAAGAGGGCGAAGAGGGCGAAGAGGGCGGGCAGGCCGCCGAACACGCCGAAGCGGAGCCCGCCGAAGAGGGCGAAAGCCCCGAGGGCGAGATCGAATCGGTCGCCGAAGACGATGTGGCCGAGGAAATCCGCACCGTCCGCAAGCCGCGCCCGCGCAAGTACAAGATCCAGGAAGTGATCAAGGTGCGCCAGATCATGCTGGTGCAGGTGGTCAAGGAAGAGCGCGGCAACAAGGGCGCGGCGCTGACCACCTATCTCAGCCTTGCCGGGCGCTATTGCGTGCTGATGCCCAACACCGCCCGCGGCGGCGGCATCTCGCGCAAGATCACCAATGCCGCCGACCGCAAGAAGCTCAAGCAGATCGCCGCCGAGATCGACGTGCCCCGCGGCGCCGGGCTGATCATCCGCACCGCCGGCGCCAAGCGCACCAAGGCCGAGATCAAGCGCGATTACGAATACCTCCAGCGCCTGTGGGAAGAGATCCGCACCCTCACGCTGAAATCCATCGCCCCGGCGAAGATCTACGAGGAAGGCGACCTCATCAAGCGCTCGATCCGCGATCTCTATTCGCGCGAGATCGACGAGGTGCTCGTCGAGGGCGAGCGCGGCTATCGCGTGGCCAAGGACTTCATGAAGATGATCATGCCGTCCCACGCCAAGAACGTGAAGCACTACACCGACCCGCAGCCGCTCTTCGCCCGCTATCAGGTCGAGAGCTACCTTGCCGGCATGTTCAACCCGGTGGTGCAGCTCAAGTCGGGCGGCTACATCGTCATCGGCATCACCGAGGCGCTGGTGGCGATCGACGTCAACTCCGGCCGCTCGACCCGGGAAGGCTCGATCGAGGAAACCGCGCTCAAGACCAACCTCGAGGCCGCCGAAGAGGTGGCAAGGCAGCTGCGCCTGCGCGATCTGGCCGGGCTGATCGTCATCGACTTCATCGACATGGAAGAGCGGCGCAACAATGCCGCCGTCGAGAAGCGCCTGAAGGACAAGCTGAAGAACGACCGTGCCCGCATCCAGGTCGGGCGGATCTCCGGCTTCGGCCTGCTCGAGATGAGCCGCCAGCGCCTGCGCCCCGGCATGCTCGAGGCCACCACCCAGCCGTGCCCGCATTGCCACGGCACCGGGCTGGTGCGCTCCGACGACAATCTGGCGCTGAACATCCTGCGCCAGATCGAGGAGGAGGGCACCCGCCGGCGCTCGCGCGAGGTGCTGGTCAAGGCGCCGGTCTCGATCGTCAACTACCTCGTCAACCACAAGCGCGAGAACATCGCCGAGATCGAGCGCCGCTTCGGCATGGCGATCCGCCTCGAGGCCGACCCGTTCCTGATCTCGCCGGATTTCGAGATCGAGAAGTTCAAGACCGCAACCCGGGCGATCGCCGAGGCGCCGGCACCGGTGGTCTCGGGCAGCGCGGCGCTGATGGCGGCGATCGACGAAGCGCAAGACGAGGGCGAAGAGGCGCAGGCGTCGGGGGCCGAGGCCGAGAGCGGCGAGGAACAGCCGAAGAAGAAGCGCCGCCGCCGCCGCCGCCGCTCGCGCTCGAAATCGAAATCGACCGAGGCGCAGGAGGCCGCCGGCGATGATGCCGCG
>RFKM01000081.1 GCA_003694465.1 Alphaproteobacteria bacterium | reverse complement strand
GTATAGGGGTGCCGCGGATCGGCATAGAGCGCCTTGGCCGGAGCGATTTCCATGACATTGCCGAGGTAGAGCACCATCACCCGGTCGGAGATGTGCTTCACCACCGAAAGATCGTGGGCGATGAAGATCAGCGCGACGCCGGTTTCCTTCTGCAACTCCATCAGCAGGTTGATGACCTGCGCCTGGATCGAGACGTCGAGCGCCGAGACCGGCTCGTCGCAGATGATCAGCCGCGGATTCACCACCAGCGCGCGGGCAATGCCGATGCGCTGGTTCTGGCCGCCGGAAAACTCGTGCGGATAGCGGTTGACCATGTTCGGCAGGATGCCGACCGTCTCCAGCGCCTCGCGCACCTTCGCCTTCATCTCGGCGGGCTTCATCTGCGGGAAATGCGTCTTCAGCGGTTCGGCAACGATCTGCCCGATGGTCATGCGCGGATCGAGCGAGGCGAGCGGATCCTGAAAGATCATCTGCATGGTCTTGCGGTGGGCGCGCATCTGCCGGGTGTTGAGCCCGACGAGCTCTTCGCCCAGCCAGACGACGCTGCCCGCCTCCACCGGCACCATCTGCATCACCGCGCGCGCAAGCGTCGACTTGCCGCAGCCGCTCTCGCCGACGACGCCCAGCGTCTCGCCGGCGCCAAGTTCGAAGCTCACCCCGTCGACGGCCTTGAGCTTGCGCGGCTTGACCCATGGCATCGCGCCCGGGCGCTTGACATCGAACCAGACCTTCAGGCCGTCGACCTTGAGGATCGTCTCGGTCATTTGAGTTCCTCCAGGCTGCGGTGGCAGGCGCGGGTGCGCGTCTCGTAGCCCTCGGCGCGGGTGAGCACCGGGCGCTCGCTCCAGCAGCGTTCCTCGGCGAAGTCGCAACGCGGCACGAAGGGGCAGCCGGCGGGCATGTTCATCATGTTCGGCGGGTTACCGGGGATGGTCTCGAGCTTCTCGGTCTCGCGGTCGAGGCGCGGCACCGCCTTCAGAAGGCCCATCGTGTAGGGGTGCGTCGGGCCGGCGAAGATCCCCTCGGTCGTGCCCTGCTCCATCACCTGCCCGCCATACATGACCAGCGTTTCCTCGCAGCTTCCCGCCACCACCCCGAGATCGTGGGTGATGAGGATGATCGCCATGCCGTATTCGGCCTGCAGTTCGGCCAGCAGCTTCATGATCTGCGCCTGCACGGTGACGTCGAGCGCGGTGGTCGGCTCGTCGGCGATGAGGATGTCGGGCTGGCACAGAAGGCTCATGGCGATCATCACCCGCTGGCGCATGCCGCCGGAAAACTCGTGCGGATACATCGTCACCCGCGCCTTCGCCTCGGGAATGCGCACCGCGTCGAGCAGGCGCACGCTCTCGGCAATCGCCGCCTGTTTCGACAGGCCGCGGTGATGGACGAGCACCTCGGCCATCTGGTCGGACACCCTGAGGTAGGGGTTGAGCGAGGTCATCGGGTCCTGAAAGATCATGGCGATCTTCTCGGCGCGGATGCGGTTCATCTTCGCATCCGGCAGGTTCAGGATTTCCTGCCCCATGAGCCTGGCCGAGCCGGTGACGCGCCCGTTCGAGGCCAGAAGCCCGGTGATTCCGAAAACCAGCTGGCTCTTGCCCGAGCCGCTCTCGCCGACGATGCCCAGGGTCTCGCCCCGGCGCAGGTCGAAGGAGATCCGGTCAACCGCGGTGACGGTGCCGTCGGGGGTGTCGAAGGTGACGGTGAGATCGCGCACTTCGAGTAGGGTCATCCGGCCGGCCTCCTAGCGGTCTTTCGGGTCGAGCGCGTCGCGCAGCCCGTCGCCGATGAAGAAGAATGCGAAGATCGACACGACGAAGAAGCTCAGCGGGAAGAACAGCTGCCAGAGCGTGCCGTAGCTCATCGTCCGCGTGCCTTCCGAGATCAGCGCCCCCCACGAGGTGAGCGGCTCCTGCACCCCGAGGCCGAGGAAGGAGATGAAGCTCTCGGTCAAGATCATGTTCGGCACCAGCAGCGTGGCATAGACCACCACCACCCCCAGCAGGTTGGGCACGATGTGGCGCCGGATGATGGTGAACCACGGAACCCCGGTGGCCTCGGCGGCCTCGATGAACTCCTTGTTCTTGATCGAAAGCGTCTGCCCGCGCACGATCCGGCTCATGTCGAGCCATGCGGTCAGGCCGATGCCGACGAACAGCATCGTCACCGAGCGCCCGAAAACCACCAGCAGCAGGATCAGCACGAACATGTAGGGAATCGACATCGCCAGATCGACGAAGCGCATCATGACCGAATCGACCCGCCCGCCGACGAACCCGGCGATGGCCCCGTAGACGGTTCCGACCAGCACCGCGATCGCCGCCCCGACGACGCCGACCATCAGGCTGATCTGGGTGCCCTGCACGACGCGCGAATACAGGTCGCGCCCGGAATCGTCGAAGCCGAAATAGTGCCGCGTGGCGAAGGAGGGCGCCCCCTTCTCGCGGACGTTGCCCAGCACGTTCCAGTCGATGGTCTCGTTGTCCCACGGCGTCAGGTAATGGCCGAAGAAGGCAAACAGCAGCACCGCGATCAGCACCACGAGGCTGACCATCGCCGCCCGGTTGCGCAGGAAGCGCCGGCGCGCGTCGGCCCAGAGCGAGCGCCCCTTCACCTCGGCCATGCGCTCGGCCATGGCGGCGGTTTTCGGTTGGTTCGGGTTCAGCGAGCCGAGGCCTGAATTGGTCATCTCATGTCCCTTTCAGAGCCGGATTTTCGGGTCGATCCACGCATAGAGGATATCGACCAGCATGTTGAACAGGATCGTCATCGAGCCGAGCAGGATCGTCAGCCCCATCATCACCGCGTAATCGCGGTTGAAGGCGGCGTTGACGTAGAAATAGCCGATCCCCCCGGTCGAGAAGATCGAGTCGATGATGAACGAGCCGGTGACCATGCCGACGAAGGCCGGCCCGAGGTAGGAGACCACCGGCAGCAGCGTCGGCTTGAGCGCGTGGCGCCAGATGATGACGTGGTTCGGCAGGCCCTTGGCGCGGGCGGTGCGGATGAAATTCGAGCGCAGCACCTCCAGCATCGACGAGCGCGTGAGGCGCGCGATCGAGGCCATGTAGGAGGTCGAAAGCGCGATCACCGGCATCACCAGATATTGCCACTGGCCGCCGTTCCAGCCGCCGCCGGGCAGCCAGCCCAGCCAGAGCGTGAAGATCAGAATGAGGATCGGCGCCATCACGAAGTTGGGCAGCACCTGCGCGCCGATGGTCAGCCCGACGGCGAAATAGTCGAGCCATGAATTCTGCCGCACCGCCGCGGCGATGCCGAGGATGCCGCCAACGAGAATCGCCACGACGAAGGAGATCGAGCCGTATTTCAGCGTGACCGGGAAGCCCTGCGCGATGATGTCGTTCACCGTGCGGTCCTTGTATTTGTAGGACGGGCCGAAATCGAACTCGGTGAGGATGCCGCCGACGTAATTGACCAGCTGTTTCCAGGTCGGCTCGTTGAGGCCGTATTTCGCCTCGATGTTGGCCAGCACCTGCGGCGGCAGCGGCCGCTCCGAGGTGAAGGGTCCGCCGGGGGCGAACTGCATCAGGTAGAACGAGGCCACCACCAGCACGAGCAAAGTCGGGATGGCCACGGCAAGGCGCCGGAGGATGAAGCTGAGCATGTTCCGTATCCCCGCAAGTTCCAGCCGAAAAAGGTCGGGCGCCGCGGGGTTTCCCCCGCGACGCCCCTGTCGTCAAGCCCTGATCACTTCGCGACCTTGTAGAGGTCTTTCGAATACCAGTTTTGTTCGACGTTCTCGACCGGCCAGCTCGGGACGAGCTGCGGGTTCATCAGGTAGTTGCCGGTGTAGTGGTAGATCGGGATGATCGGCATGTCGTCCGCGATGATCTGCTCCACCTTGGTGTAGTTCGGCTGCGGGTTGTCCATCGTCTTGGCCTCGGCCAGCAGACGATCGACTTCCGGGTTGGAATAGCCCGCGTCGTTGTAGCCCGAGTCGGTGTCGACGAGGTCGAGGAAGGTCGAGGCCTCGTTGTAGTCACCACACCAGCCAGCCCGGGCGACTTCGTAGTCCTTGTTGCCGCGGGTCTGCAGGAAGGTCTTCCACTCCTGGTTCTCGAGCGTCACGTTCACACCAAGGGTCTGCTTCCACATCTGCGAGATCGCGATGGCGATCTTCTTGTGGCCTTCCGAGGTGTTGTAGATCAGCGTGAGGTCAAGCGGATGGTCCTTGCCATAGCCGGCCTCGGCCATCAGCTCCATCGCCTTGGTGTTGCGCTCTTGCTGGGTCCAGGTCGCGTAGTCGACCGTCGGCACCTCGAAGTTGGCGGTGGCCGCCGGGGTGAAGGTATAGGCCGGGATCTGGCCGCCCTGCGTGACGTTGTTGACGATGATGTCACGGTCGATCGCGTAGGACAGGGCCTGGCGCACGCGCTTGTCTTTCAGGAACTCCGGCGCCGAGTCCGACACGTTGATCGTGTAGTAGTAGGTGCACAGGCGCGGGAAGACGACGGTGGCTTCCGGCATTTCCTTCTTCAGAACCGGATACTGCCCGGTCGGAATCTCCGTCCGGTCGAGCTCGCCGGCCTTGAAGCGGGTGAAGGCGACGTTCTCGTCATTGATGACCAGCGCCGTCACCTTGTCGATGATGGTGTGCTCGTTGTCCCAGTACATCGGGTTGCGCTCACGCACCGAACGCTCCTGCGGGACATGCTCGGTCAGCACATAGGCGCCGTTCGAGACGATGTGTTCGGGCTTTGTCCAGTCGGCGCCCCACTTGTCGATCACCCATTTCGGCGACGGGAAGGTCGAGGCATGGGTGGTGGTCAGCGGGAAGTAGGGGCGCGGGGCTTCCAGCGTCACCTCGAGGGTGTGGTCGTCGATCGCCTTCACGCCCAGCTCCGACGGCGGCATGTCGCCGGCCATCACGGCGCTGCCGTTCTTCACGCCCATGATCTCGATGAACCACTGGTAGGGCGAGGCGGTTTCCGGATCGGCCAGGCGCTGCCAGGCATAGACGAAGTCGCCCGCCGTCACCGGGGTGCCGTCCGACCACTTGGCATTGTCGCGCAGGTGGAAGGTGTAGACCGTCTTGTCGTCGGAAACGTCATAGGAGGTGGCGACGCCGGGAACGAGGTTGCCCTTCCGGTCCTGGTTGAAGAGACCTTCGAACAGGTCGCGGACGATTTCCGAGCCGGAGACGTCTTCGACGATCTGCGGGTCGACGGAGCTGTGCTCGTCGAGCACGCGGTAGGTGAAGGTCTGGTCGTCGGCCAGCGGCATGCCGTTCGGCGCGGTGCCCGCGGCGAGGGCCGGCGAGGCAAGGGCCAGCGCGGTAGCGAACAGCGCCGACTTGAGCGAGATGTTCATGGGAGGTCTCCTCTCTGTTGTTGTGCGCATACGCGTATCCCTTTCGGCCGGATGAAGACTCAGCCGGCCCCGCGTGCGCGAATACTTCACTCTAGCCACACATAGGCCGTTTGCTCAACACTTAACGCGCCGGCAAACTCAGGGCGCAAGACCGTATCTTTTTCTTGCCGTTTCAGAAAGTTATGGGCCAATTCTCACACTTCGGCGCAATTTTCTTACGTCGCGTCATGGCCCGGCATTTGACCTTTCGGTAAAGGTTGCCAATCGCTTTCGGCCATGCCAACCTTTCCGAAACGGCCCGCGATCCGGAGGCACGATGCAACGCCAGACCCCCGCCAGGCATGGCGGCGAAAGCGCCGGCACCCTGCTGCCGCAGACCATTGAAACCCGCAATCCCGGCCTCCCCCTCGACATGGACTGGGTGATGAGCGTTCAGGCCAACACCAGCGCCATCGAGCGCCGTGCCGGCAGCATCGGCGCGCGCCGCTCGGTCAAGAAAGACCACCAGGCGGCCTGGCTGCTGAAGGCGGTGACGATGATCGACCTCACCACGCTGTCGGGCGACGACACCCCCGGTCGCGTGCGCCGGCTCTGCGCCAAGGCCCGCCGGCCGGTGCGCGACGACCTGCTCGCGGCCATGGGCATGGGCCCGATCACCACCGGGGCGGTCTGCGTCTATCACGAGATGGTGCCGACGGCGGTGGAGGCGCTGGCGGGCAGCGGCATCCCGGTTGCCGCGGTCTCGACGGGGTTTCCGGCAGGCCTCAGCCCCTACCGTCTGCGCATCGCCGAGATCGGCGAGAGCGTGCGCGCCGGCGCCAGCGAGATCGACATCGTCATCTCGCGCCGGCATGTGCTCACCGGCAACTGGCAGGCGCTTTACGACGAGGTGCGCGAGATGCGCGCCGAATGCGGCGAGGCGCACATGAAGACGATCCTTGCCACCGGCGAGCTGGGCACCTTGCGCAACGTCGCCCGCGCCTCGCTGGTGTGCATGATGGCCGGGGCCGACTTCATCAAGACCTCGACCGGCAAGGAAGCCGTCAACGCCACCCTGCCCGTCTCGCTGGTGATGATGCGCGCGATCCGCGACTATCACCAGCGCACCGGCGTGCGGGTGGGTTACAAGCCCGCCGGGGGCATCTCGAAGGCCAAGGACGCCCTCGCCTATCTCGCCCTGCTGAAGGAAGAACTGGGCGACGACTGGCTGACGCCGCATCTCTTCCGCTTCGGCGCCTCCTCGCTGCTGGGCGACATCGAGCGCCAGCTCGAACACCAGGTGACCGGCCATTACTCGGCTTCCTACCGCCACGCCATGGGGTGACACCATGACCATCAGGGACATTTTCGAAACCATGGACTGGGGCAAGGCACCGGAAAGCGACGGCCCGGCGCGGGACTGGCTGAAAAAGCACGATTCGCGCTTTGGCCTGTTCATTGGCGGCAAATTCACCGCGCCGGGGCGCACTTTTCCGACATTCAACCCGGCCACGGGCGAGGAACTGGCGCAGATCACCCAGGCCGGCGAGGCCGATGTCGACGCCGCCGTGCGGGCGGCGCGCAAGGCCCAGGGGCCCTGGGCGAAGCTCACCGGGCACCAGCGCGCGCGCCACCTCTATGCCCTCGCCCGGCTGGTGCAGAAGCACAGCCGCCTGCTGGCGGTGCTCGAGACCCTCGACAACGGCAAGCCGATCCGCGAGAGCCGCGACATCGACGTGCCGCTGGTCGCCCGGCATTTCTATTACCACGCCGGCCTCGCCCAGCTGATCGAGGCCGAACTGCCCGACCGCGCGCCCCTCGGCGTCGCCGGGCAGATCATCCCGTGGAACTTCCCGCTCCTGATGCTGGCCTGGAAGGTGGCCCCGGCGCTGGCCGCCGGCAACACGGTGGTGCTGAAACCGGCGGAATTCACCTCGCTCACCGCGCTGCTCTTCGCCGAGCTCTGCGTCGAGGCGGGGCTGCCGAAAGGGGTGGTGAACATCGTCACCGGCGACGGCGAGACCGGCGCCCTGATCACTGCCCATGAGGGCATCGACAAGATCGCCTTCACCGGCTCGACCGAAGTCGGGCGGATCATCCGCCGGGCGACCGCCGGCAGCGGCAAGGCGCTGACGCTCGAGCTCGGCGGCAAGAGCCCCTACATCGTCTTCGACGACGCCGATCTCGACAGCGCCGTCGAGGGGCTGGTCGATGCCATCTGGTTCAACCAGGGGCAGGTCTGCTGCGCCGGCTCGCGGCTGATCGTCCAGGAGGGCGTTGCCGAGCGGTTCCACGGCAAGCTGAAGGCGCGGATGGGCAAGCTGCGCATCGGCGACCCGCTCGACAAGTCGATCGACATCGGCGCCATCGTCGACCGCGTTCAGCTTGACCGGATCGCCGCGATGGTCGAGGAGGGCGGGTCTGACGGCGCCGTGTTCCAGCCGCCCTGCCCGATTCCGAACCAGGGCCTGTTCTACCCGCCGACGCTGATCACCGGCCTCTCGCCAAGCGCCCGGCTGATGCAGGAAGAGATCTTCGGCCCGGTGCTGGTCTCGACCACTTTCCGCACCCCCGCCGAGGCGGTAGCGCTGGCCAACAACACTCGCTACGGGCTGGCGGCGACGGTCTGGAGCGAGAACATCAACCTCGCCCTCGACATCGCCCCGAAACTCGCCGCCGGGGTGGTCTGGATCAACACCACCAACGCCTTCGACGCCGCCGCCGGCTTCGGCGGGGTGCGCGAATCGGGCTTCGGACGCGAAGGCGGATGGGAGGGGCTGCAGGCCTATACCCGACCGAAAATCCGAACCGCGCCGCTGAAGCCCATCTCCCCCTTCCCGGCGCCGGAAAATGCCACCGTCGACGCGCTCGACCGCACCGCCAAGTTCTTCATCGGCGGCCGGCAGGTGCGCCCCGATGGCGGCTATTCCCGCGCCGTCTGGTCGAAACAGGGCCGGCTGCTGGGCCATGCGGGTCTGGCCAACCGAAAGGACGTGCGCAATGCCGTCGAGGCGGCACGGGCGGCCTCGGGCTGGGCGAAGGCAACGGCCCATCTGCGCGCGCAGATCCTGTTCTACATCGCCGAGAACCTGTCGGCCCGGGCCGAGGAATTCGCCGCCCGGATCGACGCCCTGACCGGCGGGCGCAGCGGGGCGCGCGAGGTCGAGAAGAGCATCGACCGGCTGTTCACCTGGGCTTCCTGGGCCGACAAGTTCGACGGGCGGATCAAGCCGGTGCCGATGCGCGGCGCGGCGCTGGCCACCAACGAGCCGGTGGGCGTCATCGGCATCTTCTGCCCCGACGAGGCGCCACTGCTGGGGCTCGTTTCGCTGATGGCCCCGGCCATTGCCATGGGCAACCGGGTCGTCATGGCTGCCTCGCAGCCCTTCCCGCTTGCCGCGACCGACTTCTACCAGGTGCTCGAAACCTCCGACCTGCCGGCCGGTGTCGTCAACATCCTCACGGGCCCGCATGACGCTTTCGCCGCCGCCCTGGCCGGACATCTCGACGTCGACGCGGTCTGGACCCATTCCGGCGCCGACCTTTCGGCCCTTGTCGAGCGCGAGAGCGCCGGAAACCTCAAGCGCAGCTGGGTCAACAACGCCCGTGCGCGCGACTGGTTCGGCCCCGAAGGCGAAGGCCACGAGTTCCTCCACCACGCCACCGAGGTCAAGACCACCTGGATTCCCTGGGGAGAATAGCGCCCATGGGCGCCGGAAACGCCCGAACCCCGCCCGTATGACGGGGCGGGGCGGCACCGGGCCTTTCACCTTTCACGGTCATCGGCGTCCCCGCCTGTACCGTGCGCCGAACGTGTCAGGCCGGGGTGAACATCCGGTTAACCGCTCTCCGGCGGCACGGTCGGATGCCTCCGGCGGGGATATTTCCGGAAAGATGAAAGGGTCAGCGGCCGCGCACCGTATCGACCATGAGCTGAACGTTGTCCGGGTCGGCATCGGGGGTGATGCCATGGCCGAGGTTGAAGATGTGCGGCCCGTTGCGGAAGGCCTCGACGACGCGCCTTGTCTCACGCACAAGCTCCTCGCCGCCCGTGACCATCAGGCGCGGGTCGAGGTTGCCTTGCACGCAGCCGTCTTTCTGCACGTTTTGCGCCGCCCATTCGGGGCTGACCGAATTGTCCAGCGCCACGCAGTCGGCGCCGGTCGCCTTGGCAAAACCGATGTAGGCCTCCCCGGCCTCGCGCGGAAAGGCGATGACCGGCAGGCCCGGATGGCGGGCCTTGAGTTCGGAGATGATCCGTTTCGTCGGGGCGACTGCATAGCGGGTGAAGTCGTCTCCCTTGAGAGAGCCGGCCCAGCTGTCGAACAGCTTCACGCATTCGGCCCCGGCTTCCACCTGCTGCGAGAGGTATTCGATCGTCGCTTCGGTGATCCTGTCGAGCAGCGCCTCGAAAAGCGGGCGGTTTTCGGCCATGAGCGCATGGGCCGGCCCCTGGTCGGGCGTGCCCCGGCCAGCGATCATGTAGGTGGCCACCGTCCAAGGCGCGCCGGCAAAGCCGATGAGCGCGGTTTCCCGGGGCAGTTCGTGCGACAGGATCCGGACCGTTTCGTAAACGGGCGCAAGGTGGTCGTGGATGGCATCCGCCGGCTTCAACGCCTCGAGGTCGGCTCGCGAGCGGATCGTCGAAAGGCGCGGGCCCTCTCCGGCCTCGAACCAGAGTTCGGCCCCGAGCGCCTGCGGCACGAGCAGGATGTCGGCAAACAGGATCGCCGCGTCGAAGCCGAAACGCCGGATCGGCTGGAGGGTCACTTCCGCGGCGAGTTCCGGCGTGTAGCACAGCGACAGGAAGTCACCGGCCTTCGCGCGCGTGGCGCGATACTCGGGCAGGTATCGCCCGGCCTGCCGCATCATCCAGATCGGCGGCACGGGCAGGGTTTCGCCGGCCAGCGCCCGCAGCAGCAATTTGGTCATCGCGTTCCCTCGCAATTTGCTGACGCTGGTTCCCAACTCGGGGGCCGATTGTCAAGCGAAGGGTCGTGGACAGGGCCGTTTGCCGCGGGTAAACGGGGCGCATGACCGAGACCCTGCCCTCCCCCGCATCGCCCCTGAAGATCGGCACCCGCGGCTCGCCGCTGGCCCTCGCCCAGGCGCATGAAACCCGCGCCCGCCTCTGCGCCGCGTTCGACCTGCCCGAGGACGCCTTCGAGATCGTGGTCATCCGCACTACCGGGGACAACGCCGCGCTGATCGCCGCCGACAAGCCCCTCAAGGAGATCGGCAACAAGGGTCTGTTCACCAAGGAGATCGAAGAGCAGCTTCTCTCCGGCGGGATCGACATTGCCGTGCATTCCATGAAGGACATGCCGGTTGACCAGCCCGAGGGCCTCGTGCTCGACGCCTTCCTGCCGCGCGAAGTTCCGTTCGACGCCTTCGTCTCCTTCGGCACCGCGTCCATCGACGCCCTCGCGCCGGGCGCAACGGTCGGAACCTCGTCGCTGCGCCGCCGCGCTCAACTGCTGCATCGGCGCCCCGACCTGAAGGTGGTCGAATTCCGCGGCAACGTTCAAACCCGCCTGAAAAAGCTGCGCGAAGGGCTCGCCGAGGCCACCTTCCTCGCCATGGCCGGGCTGAACCGCCTCGGCCTCGAAGACGTGCCCGCAACCCCGATCCCGACGGAAGACATGCTGCCCGCCGTCGCCCAGGGGGCCATCGGCATCGAGCGGCGCAGCGACGATCGCCGCGCAGCCCGCCTGCTCGAGGCGATTCACGATGCCGAAACCGCCCGGCGCCTTGCCGCGGAGCGGAGCTTTCTCGCCACCCTCGACGGCTCCTGCGAAACGCCGATCGCCGGCCTTGCCGAACTTTCCGGCGACAGCCTTCGCCTGCGGGGTGAAATCCTGCGCACCGACGGCTCCGAGGCCCTGTCCGACGATGTGACCGGAGCCGTCGAGGACGGGCCCGAGATCGGGCGGGACATGGCGCTCCGGCTCCTTTCGAAAGCCGGCCCCGACTTCTTCACCCGCAACTGACTTTCATCTTTCCGGAAATATCCCGGGGAGCGCGAGGGGCAGCGCCCCTCGCCCCGGTC
>RFKM01000009.1 GCA_003694465.1 Alphaproteobacteria bacterium | reverse complement strand
GCCCGGCGCCGTCGGGGGGATCACGTAGCCGTCTTCCCAGCAAATCGTGGTCCGGACAGGGGTCGTCCACGGCCCGTCGAAGCGCCCGATGCTCTCGAGGATCAGGAAATTCGGCGAACAGGTGGCCAGCTGGATGTTGGCCGCCGCCACCACCGGCCCGCAATAGAGGTGCGGGGCGATCTGCGCCTGCCGGGTTTCGGCCATTGCGGCGATCTTGCGCGCCTCGAGCAGCCCGCCGACGCGCCCGAGGTTCATCTGCAGGATCGAGGCCGCCCCGGCTTCCAGCACCCGGGCAAATTCGTGCTTCGTGCACAGCCGCTCGCCGGTGGCGATGGGAATCGAGGTGAACCGGGCGATCTCGGCCATGTCGGCGGGGTTCTCCGGCGTCGTCGGTTCCTCGAACCAGAGCGGATCGAACTCTTCGAGCCGGCGCGCCATGCGCTTTGCCCCCGAAACGGTGAACTGCCCGTGGGTGCCGAACAGCAGGTCGGCGCGGGTGCCCACCGCCGCGCGGATGCGCGCGCAGAAGGCGGCGCTGCGCTCCAGATCCTCGAGGCGCGGCTGATGGCCGTCATAAACCGTGTAGGGGCCGGCCGGGTCAAACTTGATGGCGGTGAACCCCTCCTCGACGCGTGCAAGCGCCACCTCGGCGGCAAGGTCCGGGTCGTTGTAGACATTGGGCCTGTCCGGGTCGGGGTAGACGTCGCCCTCGGGCGGGTAGAGATAGGTGTAGGAGCGCAGGCGTTCGTGCACCTTGCCGCCCATGAGCTGATAGACCGGCTGGCCGGCGGCCTTGCCGATGATGTCCCAGCAGGCCATTTCCAGCCCGCTGAGCACGCCCATCACCGTAACGTCCGGGCGCAGGGTGAAACCGGCGCCATAGGTCCGCCGCCAGAGCCGCTCGATGTGGTGCGGGTCTTCGCCCTCGAAATGGCGGGAAAACACCTCCACGGCCATCGCCGCGCAGAGGTCCGGGCCGAAGGTGGCGTTGTAGATTTCGCCGACCCCGGTAATGCCGCAGGCGGTGGTCAGGCGCAGAAAGATGAAATAGCGCCCGCCGTGGCGCGGCGGCGGATTGCCGAAGACGAAGGTTTCGATCTTTTCCAGTTTCATGCGCTCTCCCGTGCCGCCTCGCCCGCGCGCCCCGCGTCTTCAAGGATGAGCCCCGCGGCGCGCAGGGCCAGCGCCATGGTCGGGGCATTGGTGTTGCCGGAGGTGACGTTCGGAAAGGCCGAGGCATCGACAACCCGCAGCCCCGCGACGCCATGCACGCGCAGACGCGCGTCGAGAACCGAATCGCCCGCCCTGCGCCCCATCCGGCAGGTGCAGCTGGCATGAAACACCGACCCGGCCCGGGCGCGGAAATTCTCCAGCAATTCCGCCTCGCCCATGGCGCGGATGTCCGGCTCATGGGCCGACCGGATCAGCGCCGAGAGGGTCGGCGTTGCCGCCAGCGCCTGCACCGCGCGGCTGGCGGCGATGGCGGCGCGCCGGTCGGCTTCGGTGGCCAGCGAATTGGGCAGGATGTCAGGGGGGCGCGTCGGGTCGGGCGAGGCGATGCGGATCTCGCCGCGGCTGGTGGGCCGGCAGGGCTGGGCGCAGAGCAGGAAACCCGGGGCGCGGTCGATCCGGGGCTTTCCGTCGGCGGGCACGCTGTAGCTGGCGGGGTTGCAATAGATCTGCAGGTCGGGGGCCGATTGCGCCGGCCCGGAGCGCACGAAACCGCCCACCTGGTTGACCGGCACGCCCAGCGGCCCACGCCGGGTGGCGACATATTGCACCCCCGCCAGCACCCGGCCAAGCGGCGTGCCAAGGCGGGTGTTGAGCGTCGGCGCGTTGGACCGGAAGTAGTGGGTGATGGCGAGGTGGTCCTGCAACCCGCGTCCGACTTCCGGCAGGTCGCGCACCACCTCGATGCCGTGGGCGCGCAGGAGCGGCGCCGGCCCGAGGCCGGAAAGCTGCAGGATTTGCGGCGAGTTCACCGCGCCCGCGCACAGGATCACCTCGCGGCGGGCACGGGCAAAACCGGCCCGGCCCGCGCGGCGGAAATGCACCCCCCGCGCCCGGCGCCCGTCAAGGGCAATGCGCTCGACGAGGGCGTGGGTCAGAAGCCGCACCCCGCCCCGGCGCAGGGCCGGTTTCAGGAAGGCATCGGCCGCCGAGACCCGGCGCCCGGCGCGCACGGTGCTCCGGTAGCGGCCGATCCCCGCCTGCCCCGGGGCGTTCATGTCGCCGGTCACGGGCCAGCCGAGGTCGCGCGCGGCGGCAAGGAAGTTGTCCGAAAACGGGTGCATGTCGCGGCCAAGGTCGGACACTGGCACCGGCCCGTTCCCGCTCGCGCGCATTCGCCCGTCTTCGCCCGGCGCCAGCACGGTTTCGAGCGCGTCGAAGGCGGCGCGCATCGCCGGCCAGCCCCAGCCCTCGGCGCCGGCCTCCTGCCAGTCGTCGAAATCGCCGGGCAGGCCGCGCACCCAGGCCATGGCGTTGATCGAGCTCGACCCGCCCACGACCTTGCCGCGGGGCCAATAGGCTTCGCGCCCGAGAAGGCCCGGGTCGGGGCGGGCGGTGTAACGCCAGTTCACGCGCGGGTCGGAAAAGGTGAAGGCATAGCCCAGCGGCACCCTGATCCACGGGTGACGGTCAGCGCCGCCAGCCTCGAGCACGAGAACGCGGGCCCGCCCCCCGGCGCTCAGCCGCTCGGCGAGCACGCAGCCGGCCGAGCCTGCGCCGACGATGACGTAGTCGAATTCCATGCTGCTCTCGCCGTTGCCGCCGTTCCGGTCTATCCTTGCGGCGGATCGCAGCGGGGGCAAGACGGTATGTCGAAGGCGAAGTCAGATCAGGTTGCAGACATGGCGCGGCGCCTCGCCGGTCTGGCGGGCCGGCCGCCCGAGGGGACGGCGCGCCGCCTTGTCGCCGTCGCCGGCCCACCCGGCGCGGGAAAATCGACCCTCGCCGAGGCCCTCGCGCAGGCCTTCGGCGAGGCAGGCGAGGCGGCCGAGGTGATGCCGATGGACGGCTTCCATCTCGACAACGGCCTGCTTGCCGCGCGCGGTCTTCTGGCCCGCAAGGGAGCGCCGGAAACCTTCGATTTCGCCGGGTTCGCCTCGGCCATCGCCCGCCTGCGCGACGGCGGCGAATTGATCGTTCCGGTTTTCGACCGCAGCCGCGAGATGGCCATTGCCGGTGCGCGGGCGATCGGGCCGGAGGTGCGCACCGTCGTTGTCGAGGGAAACTATCTGCTGCTCGACGAAGAGCCCTGGCGCGCGCTGGCCGCCGCGTGGGACTTTTCGGCCTTCATCGAGCTGCCCGAGGCCGAGCTCGAGCGCCGCCTGATCGCCCGCTGGGAAGGGTATGGCTACGCGCCGGAGGCGGCACGCCAGAAGGCCCTTGGCAATGACATCCCCAACGCCCGGCGGGTTCTGCAGCGCCGTCTTCCGGCAGATGTGGTGATCGACCAGGCGTCGGGCGATGTGCGCCCGAGCCCCAAACACCGGTAGCAGGCGCTGGCCCGCGCGGTGGGTTCAGACCCCGCGCGCGAGAATCTCGCCGTTGTTGTCCGGGTCGTCATCGTGGAATTCGCTCGTTTCCACCCCGGGGTGGCGGGCGAATTGCTCCATGAGGTTGACCGGGAAATAGGTGACTTTCGTCTCCTCGAAGCCGGGCAGCGACTTCAGGATGGTGGTGATCGAGTTTGCGCAATGGGCCTTGGGCACGGCGCCATAGGCTTGCACGGCCCGCAGCGCCTGTTCGGCCACCGCGTCGGGCACGACGAGATCCTGCCGGACAACGCGCCAGGACTTGCGCGAATGGTAGTCGATGTAGAAATCGACCGCCGGGTCGGTCATGCCATAGATGACGTCGTTGCGTTCGGGCAGGCGCGGATGGTGGAACGAGCCGGCCGGATCGAACAGAACCCGCTGCGACGGGGCCGAAACCATCAGCGCCGAGTGCCCGCCCTGGCCGGTGCGGACATTGATCACCGTGAAAAGCGTGAGCTTCGAAGGCCCCGGCGCGGCATAGCTCGCCCGGATCACGTCGTCATCGGGCGCCCATTTCGATTCGCCCGCGCAGGCGGCGAGGCCGAGCAGGACGAAGACAAGGAGGAAAAATCGCTTCAGCATGGAACCCGCTCGAATGGGAAAAAGGAAATGGTCAAAAAAACGGGCAAGGCCCCCGGCCCCGAGGCCGGAGGCACGCAAGACCCGGGTCAGGAATTGAAGATCGCGAGGAAGATGAGAATCGCGATGCAGACCATGGCCGCGCGGCCCATGAACTTGATGAAGTTCTCGAAGGTCTTTTCGTGCACGCGAACATCCATCGTGCCGTGTTCATGTTCAGCCATGGCTCTCCCTTACCTTTCCTGGCAGTTCTTCCGATTTGCCCCCGAATAGCCGATTTGCCCGACCCTGTCACGCCCCGCTTCACCCGCGGTCGAAGGAGCGATCCGGGCGATTTTGGGCTTGCCGCAAACCCCGATCCGGCCTATATGCGCGGCTTCAACAGCGCGGCCGGCCCAGGTGGCATGCCGAGTCGCGCGTAATCGGGTAACTCGAAGGAGACCGAAATGCCCAAGATGAAGACGAAGTCGAGCTGCAAGAAGCGGTTCAAGGTGACGGCCTCGGGCCGGATCAAGACGGCGCAGGCCGGCAAGCGCCATGGCATGATCAAGCGCACCAACAAGTTCATCCGCCAGGCGCGGGGAACGACGCTGCTGTCGAAGGCTGATGAGCAGATCATCAAGCCGATGATGCCCTATTCGCGCTAAGGAGGTCCGAGCATGTCCCGCGTCAAAGGTGGAACCACGACCCACGCCCGCCACAAGAAGATCATCAAGGCGGCCAAAGGCTATTACGGTGCGCGTTCGCGCAACTTCAAGACGGCGACCCAGGCCGTCGACAAGGCCAACCAGTATGCAACCCGCGACCGCAAGCAGCGCAAGCGCAATTTCCGCGCGCTCTGGATCCAGCGGATCAACGCCGCGGTGCGCGCCCATGACGAATCGCTGACCTATTCGCGCTTCATCAACGGGCTTGCCAAGTCGGGCATCGAGGTCGACCGCAAGGTCCTCGCCGATCTGGCGGTGCACGAGCCGGAAGCCTTCGGCGTCATCGTCGAGAAGGCGAAGGCGGCGCTGGCCTGAACGACAGGAAGATGAATTTGCTGGGCGCGCCGGTCCCCTCGGGGCCGGCGCGCTGTCATTCAAGGGGGCAGGTCCGGCCCGGTGCAGGATCTGCGGCGGCCGGCGGCGCTCGACAATCGTCCGGCGCCGGGCCAAGGTGGCGCTGGCGGAGACGGGCCGCCGGGCAAGATGACAGGGCCCAGAGGCAGCGATGAACGTGGTCATTTTCGTCAACGGCGCGGTGATGCTGTTCACGGCCCTGCTCATGGCGGTGAACGCGCTGCTGTTTGCCGAAACGGCGCCGAGTTTCAGCGCCGCGGCGGCGCTGCTCGGTTCGATCGGCGCCTTCACGATGATCGCCACCCGCGGCGCGCTGGGCGGGTTCGAACGGTTGCACGGCTTCCTGCTGACCGCATCGGTCTGGCTGACGGCCGGGCTCTCGGCGGCCCTGCCCCTGTGGCTCTGGGGCATGTCGCCGGCCGACGCCGTGTTCGAGGCGATGTCGGGGATCACCACCACCGGCTCGACGGTGATGTCGGGGCTGGAGCAGACGCCGCGCGGCATCCTGTTCTGGCGGGCGCTGCTGCAGCTGCTGGGCGGTGTCGGCTTCGTGGTCACGGCGATGGCGCTTCTGCCGATGCTGCAGGTCGGGGGGATGCAGCTCTTTCGCACCGAAAGCTCGGACAAGGGCGAGAAGGAACTGCGCACGGCGGCGGGATACGCGCTGGCGACGCTGGGGATCTATCTCGGCCTCGTCGCTCTGGCGGCAGCGACCTACTGGCTGGGCGGGATGATCCCCTTCGACGCCATCACCCACGCGATGACGACGCTCTCGACCGGGGGCTATTCGAATTACGACGCCTCCTTCGGCCATTTCACCAGCCCGTTCCTGCAATGGTCGGGCACGCTCTTCATGCTCGCGGGGGGGCTGCCCTTTGCCTGGTATATCCGCATCTACACCCGCCGAACCTTCCAATCGGAACAGGTCAGGGCCTTCCTTGTCAGCGTCGGCGCTGTGATCGTGGTGATGACCCTCTGGCTCTCGCTCAGCAATGAGGTGCCGCTGGGCGAGGCCCTGCGCCGGGTGGCCTTCAACGTGGTCTCGGTGGTGACCACCACGGGCTATGCCACCGAGGATTACCTCACATGGGGGCCGGTCTTTGCCGTGGCCTTCTTCCTGCTGACGCCGGTGGGCGGCTGCACCGGCTCGACCGCCGGCGGCGCCAAGGCGATGCGCTGGCTGATCCTCATGCGGGCGGTGCGCGACCGGGTGCGCGCCATCCACATGCCGCACGGGGTCTTTGTCACCCGTTACGAGGGGCGCCCCGTCTCCGACGACGTTCTGGCCGGCGTGGTCTCGTTCTTCTATTTCTACGTGCTCACGGTTGGGGTCATTGCCGTCGCGCTCGATTTCCTCGGCCTCGACACGCTCACCGCCCTTTCGGCGTCGCTCACGGCGGTGGCCAATGTCGGCCCCGGGGTGGGCGACGTGGTCGGGCCGGCGGGCAACTTCGCCACCCTCCCCGACAGCGCCAAGTCGGTTCTGGTCTTCGCCATGTATGCCGGCCGGCTGGAAATGCTCACCCTCTTCGTGCTGTTCACCCCCACCTACTGGCGCGCGCTGGCCTGAGGGCCGGGCTTCAAACCTTGTGGCCCGCGGCAAGCTGCGCTAGCAACGCGCCAACCAGAATTGAGGAAGCCGGGATGGAAGATCTGAGGCAGAAATACCTTGCGGCCATCGCTGCCGCCGAGAGCGAGGCGGCGCTGGAGGAGATCCGCGTCGAGGCGCTGGGCAAGAAGGGCGAAGTGGCGCTGAAGATGCGCGAGCTTGGCAAGATGACGCCGGAAGAGCGCAAGGTCATGGGGCCGAAGCTCAATGCCCTGAAGGACGAGATCAACGCCGCCCTCGCCGCCCGGAAAGAGGCGCTGGCCGATGCCGCCCTCGAGGAACGGCTGAAGGCCGAGTGGCTTGACGTGACACTGCCGGCCCGCCCGCGCCCCGCCGGCACCATCCACCCGGTGAGTCAGGTGACCGAGGAAGTCACCACCATCTTTGCCGACATGGGGTTCGCCGTGGCCGAGGGGCCGCAGATCGAAACCGACTGGCACAATTTCGACGCGCTCAACATCCCGCCGCACCACCCGGCCCGGCAGGAGTTCGACACCTTCTACATGCACCGCGACGCGGGCGACGAGCGCCCGCCGCATGTGCTGCGCACCCATACCTCACCGGTGCAGATCCGGGCGATGCTCGAGCATGGCGCGCCGATCCGCATCATCGCGCCGGGGCGGGTCTATCGGTCGGACTATGACCAGACCCACACGCCGATGTTCCATCAGGTCGAGGGGCTGGCGATCGGCAAGGACATCTCGATGGCCAACCTGAAGTGGACGCTGGAGGAATTCTGCCGCGCCTTCTTCGAGGTCGACGAGGTGGAACTGCGCTTCCGCGCCTCGCATTTTCCCTTCACCGAACCCTCGGCCGAGGTCGATCTGCGCTGCTCGTGGGAGGGTGGCCGGCTGAAGGTGGGCGAGGGCGACGACTGGATGGAAATCCTCGGCTCCGGCATGGTCCACCCCAAGGTTCTGGAAGCCGCCGGCGTCGACCCGAAAGAATGGCAGGGCTTTGCCTTCGGCATCGGCATCGACCGGCTGGCGATGCTGAAATACGGCATCCCCGACCTGCGCGCCTTCTTCGATTCAGACCTGCGCTGGCTGAAGCATTATGGCTTCGCCGCGCTGGACATCCCGACCATGCGTGGAGGACTATCGCGGTGAACCAGGAACAATATAAAGAACTCTTGTCGCAGATTTTTGCCTTGAGGGTCACTCTTACGACTCTGATCACGACCCTCGACAAGGACAAGGCGCCGTTCTCGGCGAACCTGCTTTATTCACACTTGAATGTTTTGCGTGATCGAATCGAAGTCGCTGCTGAGACAACTGGAAGCGCGAAACTATTGGAGG
>RFKM01000080.1 GCA_003694465.1 Alphaproteobacteria bacterium | reverse complement strand
TGGCCGAAGCCGGCGGCCACCTCGTAGGCCTTCCCGGTGGCGCCGATCTTCGGGATCGACTTGCCCCCGGTGGCGAGCACGAGGCAATCGGCGGTTTCCTCGCCGCGGCCTGTTTCGATGCGAAAGCGCGTGCCGTCATGGCGCACGGCGCCGACCGAAACGCCGGTCTCGACCCGGGCGCCGGCGGCGCCTGCATCGGCCAGCAGCATCTCGACAAGGGCCGTCGCGCGCCCGTCGCAGAACAATTGCCCCTCTTCCTTCTCAGTCCAGCCGATGCCGGCGCGATCGAGCCGGTCGATGAAATCCCACGGGCCGAACCGCGCCAGCGCCGACTTGGCGAAATGCGGGTTCTCGCTGATGAAATTGGCCGCGGAGACGCCGAGATTGGTAAAATTGCAGCGCCCGCCGCCGGAAATGCGCACCTTTTCGGCCGGGCGCCGTGCGTGGTCGAGCACAAGCGTGCCGCCCCCGGCATGGGCGGCGCAGAACAGGCCGGCGGCGCCGGCGCCGAGGATCACGGTTCGGTGGTGGGCCATGGCGGCGATTGAACATGCCCCGCCGCCGGGCGCAAGGGCGGGGGTGGGCGGCGCCGGGTTTCAGCGTGCGGCGGGCCGGCTCAGACCGAGCAGGACGCCCCGCCCAGAACGCAGAATTTCGCGCAATGGGGGTGGTTGAGCGCAACCTCGCCGGCAGCCTCAGCAAGGCGCGTGCCAAGCTCGAAGCGCGCATCATAGGGCAGAAGCGTGCAGGCCACGACCGAAGGCGGCATGCCGCGGCGCTTGATCACCATCCGGCTGCTCGCGCACATCAGCGCCTCGGGGCTCTTGCCGAGGATTCCCCAGCAGGCGGTGGTGATTTCGGGCACCTCGACGCTTTCGTCCATGTCCGGGAAAATGACAAGCGACGCAGGGTCTTGCGCGTCGATCTTCAGGTTTTGCTCGAAGAAGAGGCGGCCGTATTCGGCCCGCGCCTCGGCCTCGGGCACGCCCCAGAGCGCCCGCCCGGCCACGGCCATGCGCAGCCCTTCCGACTGCAGCCAGTCCATCCCGGCGAGGGTTTCGGCAAAGCTGCCGGGCCCGCGCACCGCATCGTGCTGCTCGGCGCGCCAATGGTCGAGCGAGACCCGCAGCGTCAGCCGCTCTCCATAAAGGGCCACCAGCTTTTTCAGCCCCGCCTGCAGGCGCGGGCGCATCATCGGCCGCATCGCGTTGGTGAGCACCAGAACCCTGTAGCCGCGGGCGAGCGCCGCCTCGATCATGCGGATGATGTCGGGGTTCATGAACGGCTCGCCCCCGGTGAATCCCACCTCCTCGAGCGGCGCGCCGAGGGCCTCGGCCTCGTCGAGATAGGCGCGCATCTCCTTCAGGCGCAGGTATTCAAGCCGGTCGTTGGTGGGCGAGCTTTCGATGTAGCAGCCGGTGCAGGCGATGTTGCACAGCGTGCCGGTGTTGAACCACAGCGTCTTGAGCCCGACGAGGCCGACCCGGGCCCGGGGGCTGCCATCGGCGGTGACGGCCGGGTCGATGAACTTGCCGGCATTGGCTTTCGGCAGGGTCTGGTCCATGATGGGTCGGTCCGTTCGCGGCTTTTCTGCATGGCTAACCGATTGCGGCGGCGGAGGAAAGCGTTGCGGCCCATGCGCACGGCCTTGTGAAGGGGCGGGGGCCTTTCGCGGCGCTGGACATGGCCCCGGGGCTGGTCTAACAGGCGCGGGCAAAAGGAACTGTTAGCGCTAAAGGCGTGCCGCGCCCGGATGTGCGAATGGCGCGCCGCAAGAGGCGCCACGGAAGGAGAGACGAATGGCATCTCGCGTGATTCCGGTCGAGGCGTTCGACCTCGTGATCTTCGGCGGCACCGGCGATCTGGCGCGGCGCAAGATCCTGCCCGGGCTCTACCGGCGCTTTCGCGACGGGCAGATCCCGCCCGAGGCGCGGATCGTCGGCGCCGCCCGGACCGAGATCGACGATGCCGGCTTTCGCGCCCTCGTCGAGGCGGCGCTGAAGGAATTCCTGCCGGCGCGGCTGTGCGAGCGCGAGAGCGTCGAGGCCTTCCTTGGCATTCTCGGCTATGTGCCCATCGACGCGAAGGGCGAGGCGGGCTGGCCCGAGCTCAAGGCGCGGATGCGCGAGGGCGTGGTGCAGGCCTTCTATTTCTCGGTCGGCCCGTCGCTTTTCGGCGCCCTCGCCGAACGCCTGCACCGCCATGAGATTGCCGGGGAAGGGGCGCGGATCGTCGTCGAAAAGCCCTTCGGCCACAATCTCGAAACCGCCCGCGCCCTCAATGCCACCCTCGCCGAGCATTTCGACGAGCACCAGATCTACCGGATCGACCATTACCTCGGCAAGGAAACCGTGCAGAACCTGATGGCGGTGCGCTTTGCCAACATGCTGTTCGAGCCGCTGTGGAAGAACCAGTATGTCGATCACGTCCAGATCACCGTGGCCGAGACCGTCGGCGTCGGCGGGCGCGGGGCCTATTACGATCAGGCCGGCGCGATGCGCGACATGGTGCAGAACCACCTGATGCAGCTGCTCTGCCTGATCGCCATGGAGCCGCCGGCGCGCTTCGAGCCCGACGCGGTGCGCGACGAGAAGCTCAAGGTGATCCGGGCGCTCGAGCCGGTGGCGCCGGGCGACATCGTGCGCGGCCAGTATCGCGCCGCCGGGGGGATGGCCTCGTACCGCGACGACGTCGAGAACCCCGAGAGCCTGACCGAGAGCTTCGTCGCCATGAAGGTGAAGGTGGCGAACTGGCGCTGGAACGGCACGCCCTTCTACCTGCGCACCGGCAAGCGGATGAAGGCGCGGCTGTCGGAGATCATCGTGCGCTTCAAGGAGCCGCCGCATTCGATCTTCGAGGAAGACACCGGCCATCGCGCCAACGAGCTGCGCATCCGCCTGCAGCCCAACGAGGGGATGGATCTGACCGTCACCATCAAGGAGCCCGGCCCCGGGGGCATGCGCCTTGTCGACGTGCCGCTCGACATGACCTTCGCCGAGGCGCTGGGGGCCGAGGCGGCCGACGCGCCCGATGCCTACGAGCGGCTGATCATGGACGTGATCCGCGGCAACCAGACGCTGTTCATGCGCGGCGACGAGGTCGAGGCGGCCTGGGCCTGGACCGATCCGATCATCGCCGCCTGGGAGAAGCGCGAAGACGCGCCCCTGCCGTACGAGTGCGGCTCGACGGGCCCGGAAGAGGCGGCTATTCTCCTGCATCGGGACGGCCGCAGATGGGGAGACCTGACGCCATGAACTTCCATGATCTCGGCGACAGCGAGATGCTTTGGCTCGACCTGTCGAACACCATTGCCGGCATACTCAACCGCGGGCTGATGCAGCACGAGCGGGTTTCGATCGCCGTGCCCGGGGGCACGACGCCGGGCCCGCTCTTCGACGTGCTGAGCGCCGTCGATCTGGAATGGGAGCGGGTCGACGTGCTGCTCACCGACGAGCGCTGGGTGCCCGAGAGCGATCCGCGCTCCAACGCCCGGCTGGTGCGCGAGCGCTTTCTCGTCGACAAGGCGGCGAAGGCGCATTTTCTGACCTATTACACCGGGGGCGACGACCCCGACGTGGAAATTGCCGATGCCGCCCGCGCGGTGCGCGAGATGCGCCCGCTGACGGTGGTGCTGCTGGGCATGGGCACCGACATGCACACCGCCAGCCTTTTCCCGGGCGGCAGCAACCTTGCCCGGGCGCTGACGCCGGATGCGCCCGATCTGGTGTCGATGCGCGCGCCGGGGCTCGACGTGCCGCGGGCGAGCCTTTCGGTGCCGGTGATCAACGGGGCGATGAACAAGTTTCTGGTGATCCTCGGCGAGGAAAAGCGGCGGGCGCTGGAGCAGGCAGGGAAGATCGGCGATCCGCTCAAGGCGCCGGTGGCGGCGGTGCTCGACAATCTCGAGGTCTACTGGGCGAAATCGTGACGCCGCGGGGCCCGCGGCGCGAGTGGGAGTCACAAGGGCATGAAAGACGCATTCGACGCCTTGCTGCGCCATCGCGGCGCGCAGGAGGGGGCGCGCATCGAGGGGCTTTTCGCCGAGGATCCGGCCCGCGCCGAGGGCTTTTCGGTCGAGGCCGAAGGGCTGCTTTTCGACTATTCGAAAACCATGATCGACGCGCGGGCGCGCGATCTGCTGCTGGACCTTGCCGAGCGGGCCGGGGTGGCGG
>RFKM01000008.1 GCA_003694465.1 Alphaproteobacteria bacterium | reverse complement strand
GGCGTACACCAACTACGACAACTACGTCGGCGTCGGGACCTGGACAAAGATCGGGATCAACAACACCGACTACAACGATCAGAGCGCCTTCGACGCCGCGAACAACCGCTTCGTGGCCCCGGTCGACGGCACCTACCTCTTCGGCGCCACGCTCCTCTACAAGGTCAACGCCAGCACATCCGCGCGAATGAGCGGACGGCTCGTGCTGAACGGTGCGACCGAGATCCGCGGGGCACGCGGCGAGATCAGCGGGGCGCATGAGTCCGAAGCGACGGCGCTATTTCTGCAGACCATGGTGCCGCTCACCGCCGGCGATACCGTCGAACTGCAGGGGTATTTCCGCGCCGCGGATGGGTATTTCGCCGCTGGTCACACCTCGTTCTGGGGGGCGAAGATCGGATAAGGAACTCGCCATGGGTAGAAATTTTTTGTTGGGGGGGAGGTAATCGAGAGCCTCAGATGCGGGCTCGACATCTGTGAGCGCCCCTGCAATCCCCTAAGCAGCGCGGCTTGACATGGGCGACCCGGTGCAGATGCTTCGGGAGATGCCCACGGTTGCGGTTGGGCTTGCCGCTTTCGGCTGGGCCCTGTCCATTCAGTGCGCGCTGAACCTCCGGCGCGACCTCGAGCAAGACCCGGGCGATCTCGACATCCTCGAGTGGCAGGTTGAACGGTTCGGGGTCGAGCTTCTCGGATCGCGCTCCGAACCTCTTTCACGGCAATCAGCTGAGGATGCTTTCCAACTGTCGCTGCGCCTCGCCCGCATCCGCCAGCGCTGCCTCGGTCTCGGCCAGGCGGGTCTTCAGGCGAGTGTTCACTGCAGCCAGCTGGGCTACCGAAACCAGGGGAGACGACCCGTCGAAACCGTCATGTCGTTCGTTAGCCAAGTAGGTCAGGCGAACACACAGGCATCGTCAAAAGCCGTGGTCATCACGGCTTTCTGTTGCTGCGTCGCCAAACGCGAGATTCTGTCCGTAAACGTATCGGCAATTCGAAATTTCATCACTACGCTTCCAAACTACACCCAGCTCCCGGAATGTGGGTGTCTGGTTCCCAGCATGTACACGCCCGAGTGCACGTCGATGAGGCACCAGTCGGAGAGCTGATTGCAGAGTTCCGCAAATAGCCCGTTGTTTTCATAGAGTGCTCCGGGCTCAAAAGAGGCATCATCCAGGTCGCTGCCCGCAGGTGGCCTACTGAGGATTCCGGCCCGATGCAGCAGGGAAAGACCGGCAAAGATCGGTCCTCCTGGCGGCAACATCGGAGGGGGCGATTTCTGGCTGGCAGCAAGCGACGGTTGAGCAAACAGTGCGGTCATGAACATCGCCGTCGCATTCCATGCACCGATGTAGGGAGGGCGATCTTTGGGATTCAGGATCGGACTAAGCCAACGTTCCTGGGCACGGCCGAGTTTCTCGAGCGAATCGGGAAGCGTCGCCGGCAAGGTGACCCTTCCGAACAGGTTGTATGCGCCCTTCAGGGACTGCTCTATCGGGGTCGGTCCCCGCTCCATATGAAAGCTCGCTGCTTTTTTCAGATCAGCCGTGTTCCAATCGCTCAACACGTTGCAGACAGCTTCGGTGAATTCCAGATCCAACCGCGCGAGATGGCCCCAGGAAAGCCCGACAGCGAAGCAGACATGCCAGGGGTTGGCTTCCGGAAATGCAGCGAGTTGATCGGCCATCTCCGACATCGCCAGCTTGTTCAGGGACTGTCCGGTTTCCTTCAGAAGCGCCAGGACCTTGCCCCTGGCTGGTCCGCCCCTTACGCCGCCGCCTTTCTCGCAGAGCTCATTGAACGCGCGCTGCGCGTCGTTCACCGGCTTGGTGATCGGTGCCTTCATTCTCTTACTCCACCGCAAAAACCTTCATCACCTCGTCGCCAAGATGGTTGATCACCTTCACCGCGATGCGCCCCGATTTCGGTTTCGGGAACGGCCGGGAGGTGTCGGAATAAAGGCTCTCCCAGGCTTCCTCGTCGATCTCGGCCTTCAGCGTGGTCTTCAGCGCCTTGTAGGGGTCGTTGGCGCCCAGGAAATAGGCGTGGCGGACGAAGAAGCTCTCCTCGTTGTAATCGGTGTCCAGCATCCACAGCGCGATGCCGTCGGTACCTTCCGAGACAATCTCGCCGGTCTGCGGCTTGAACACATCGACGCCAAAGACCTTCACCCGGATCATGCCCTCGCCCGCCTCCTCGATGCGGATGTCGGGCTCGCCGAAGATGACGAACAGGTTGCCCGCGCCGGTCGCCTTCAGATCGCCGCCCATGTGCAGGTCGGGGTTCATCCGCGCCTTCAGGACCGGCACGCGGCCCAGCTTGTCGAACTCGGCCGAATGGGCGTCGTAGTTGAAGGCGCAGGCAATCAGCACGTCAAAGCCGGCCTCGCCCGCCTCGCGCGCCGCCGCCACCAGGTCGGGGCGGCTGACGGTGCCGAATTCGGGGCCGATGAAGATGCCGGCGCGGCGCTGCACGTCGCCCTCCATGAAGGTGCCCTCGGCACAGATGTAGCGCCCCGGCCAGCCCACCAGCGCGGTGAAGGTGATCCGGTCCTCCTTGTGGGCCTGCTGGACACCCGCGGCCTTGAGGTTCTGCAGGATCATGTGGGCGAAATCGTCCGCACCCTCGCGCTCGGGCTGGCGCTTGCCCTCGGCGGCCTCGGTCAGGTCGATCAGCTCGTCGTCCCAGTCCACGGCCAGCGTGCGGTGGGGCGAGAGGCTTTCGACCGTGAAGGGCCCGGCGACGCGCACCTTGGACTTGTCCACATAGGGCTTGTCGTAGAGATATTCGAACTCGGCCTTGGCCGCGATCGAGGCGTCGACCTCCTTCTGCCGGGCGATGCGCGCCTGCCAGAACCGCTCCAGCGCCTGGCGCGCGGCCTCGGGCCAGTCGGCGGGGGCCTCGCGCGGGATTTCCCATTCCATGAAGCCGTTTGCCGGGGCCTTCTCGCCCGAGGGGAGCGTGACCTCGCCGCTGGCGGTGAAGTCGATTGTCTGCCCCGCGCGGCCGCGCGTTGGCTAGCGCCCAGGCTCGGAGCATTTCTCGCCCGCCATGGCCGTGCGCCCGGCCAGAGACACCAGGTCGCATCCCGGCAGGTGGCGCTTCCGTCGCACCTCGATTTCGGCCTTCAGAACCTCTGTCCGCCCAGCGAATCCGCCTCGCGCAGCCCCGAGGCGGTCAGGACTTCCTCACTGAACAGGGCAAATGGCACCAGTCCGTCAGCGATGGCTCCGGCCGCCAGCTTGGCATGACCCGGCATTCCGATCTTGCGCGCCAGCAGCATGTCCAGCGGCGCGCCCAGCGCACGCGCCAGAACGACGCCCAGCGGCACCCCGCCGCGTGGCAGCGCCAGCACGATCAGATCAGCCGGCCGGGCTTTCCCGACCGCCTGCGCCAGCTGCTTCGCCGCGTCGAGCCGGTCACGAAACATCACGCAACCCTGCCCCGCGGGCGCCATGATGCCAAAAAAGATCACGCCGTCACCAACCGTTCCTCCGCCCGTTGGGCGACGTCGCTCCATCCCACCTTCTTCTTG
>RFKM01000079.1 GCA_003694465.1 Alphaproteobacteria bacterium | reverse complement strand
TTACGGCGCCCTCGAAGAGGAAACCGGCGTGGCGACGGGGTTCCGGCGCGTTGGCTCGATCACCGTGGCGCTGACCGACGAGCGCCGCGAAGAGCTGCTGCGGCAGGCCTCGATGGCAAGGGCCTTCGGCGTCGAGGTCGAGCCGATCACCCCGGACGAGGTGAAGGCGCGCTACCCGCATCTCAACACCGAGGGCGTCGTGGGCGGGGTCTACCTGCCCAAGGACGGCCAAGGCGACCCTGCCAACATCGCGCTTGCGCTGGCCAAGGGGGCCCGGCAACGCGGGGCGCGGGTGATCGAGCGGGTGCGCGTCACCGGCGTGGCCCGCGAGGGGCGGCGGATTTCGGCGGTGAACTGGGAGGCGAACGGCGAGAGCGGCACGATCGCCTGCGACCATGTCGTCAACTGCGCCGGGATGTGGGGGCACGAGGTGGGCCGGATGCTGGGCACCAACGTGCCGCTGCACGCCTGCGAGCATTTCTACATCGTGACCGAGGCAATCGCCGGCCTCGAGCAGCTGCCGGTTCTGCGGGTTCCCGACGAATGCGCCTATTACAAGGAAGATGCCGGCAAGATCCTGCTGGGGGCCTTCGAGCCGGTGGCCAAACCTTGGGGAATGGACGGCATCCCGCCCGATTTCGAATTCGACCAGCTGGCCGAGGATTTCGACCATTTCGAACCGATTCTCGAGGCGGCGGTGAACCGGATGCCGATGCTTGCCGAGGCGGGCATCCACACCTTCTTCAACGGGCCGGAGAGCTTCACCCCGGACGATGCCTATCACCTCGGCCTTGCCCCCGAGATGGACAACGTCTGGGTCGCGGCCGGCTTCAACTCGGTCGGCATCCAGTCGGCGGGCGGGGCGGGCATGGCGCTGGCGGCCTGGATGGACAGCGGCGAGAAACCGTTCGACCTTGGCGATGTGGACATCGCCCGCATGCAGCCCTTCCAGGGCAACCGGCGCTACCTTTTCGAGCGCTCGAAAGAAACGCTCGGCCTGCTCTATGCCGACCATTTCCCCTTCCGGCAAAAGGCCACGGCCCGCGGGATTCGCCGCTCGCCCCTGCACGAGGCACTGGCGGCCGAAGGCGCGGTGTTCGGCGAGGTTGCCGGCTGGGAGCGCGCCAACTGGTTCGCCGAGCCGGGGCAGGCGCGGGAATATCGTTACAGCTGGAGCCGGCAGAACTGGTTCGAGAACGCCCGCCGCGAGCACATGGCGGTGCGCGAGAACGTCGGCCTTTACGACATGACGTCCTTCGGCAAGATCAGGGTCGAGGGGCCCGACGCCGAAGCCTTCCTCAACCACGTGGCGGGGGCCGATTGCGCGGTGCCGGCGGGGCGAATCGTCTATACCCAGTTCCTCAACGAAAGGGGCGGCATCGAGGCCGACGTGACCATCACCCGGCTTTCGGAAACCGCCTATCTTGTGGTCACGCCTGCGGCCACCCGCCTTGCCGATCAGACCTGGCTCGAGCGCCATCGGGGCGATTACAACGTGGTCATCGTCGATGTCACGGCTGCCGAGGCGGTGATCGCGGTGATGGGGCCGAACGCGCGCCGCCTCATGCAGATGGTTTCGCCCAACGATTTCTCGAACGAAACCAACCCGTTCGGGACCGCACAGCAGATCGAACTGGGGTTGGGCCTGGCGCGGGTGCACCGGGTGAGCTACGTCGGCGAGCTGGGCTGGGAGGTCTATGTCTCGTCCGACATGGCGGCCCATGCCTTCGAAGTGCTCAACGAAGCCCGGGCAGAGCTGGGCGGGCGCCTGTGCGGGATGCACATGATGGATTCCTGCCGGATCGAGAAGGCATTTCGCCACTTCGGCCATGACATCACCTGCGAGGACCACGTTCTCGAAGCGGGCCTCGGCTTTGCCGTGAAAACCGCCAAGCCCGATTTCATCGGCCGCGAGGCGGTCTTGCGCAAGCGCGAGGCGGGGCTTGAGCGCCGTCTCGTGCAGTTTCGCCTGAAAGATCCCGAGCCGCTGCTCTATCACGCCGAGCCGATCCTGCGCGACGGGGAGGTGGTGGGTTACCTTACGTCCGGCAACTATGGCCACGCGCTGGGCGGCGCTGTCGGGTTGGGCTATGTGCCCTGCAAGGGCGAAAGCGCCGCCGAGGTGCTTGCTTCGGACTACGCGATCGAGGTTGCCGGAGTGCGCGTTGCCGCCGAAGCATCGTTGAAACCGATGTATGATCCGGCCTCGGCGCGGGTAAAGGCCTGACGCGATACGGCGACCGGCTTGCGTCCCGGGCCGTTGCGGTGGAAGATTGATCTCCCTGACCGTTCCCGGGCCACCGGGGGCGGCGCACATGGCGGGAGAAGGCACCATGAACAGCAGGCCCGACAACGCGGAGTCCGAGCGGAAGGCCGCGCTCGATTACCACGCGTTTCCGCGCCCCGGAAAACTCGAGATCCGGCCCACCAAGCCCATGGCCACGGGGCGCGATCTCGGGCGCGCCTATTCGCCGGGCGTCGCCGAGGCCTGCCTCGAGATCGCCGCCGACCCGGCCAACGCCACGCGGTTCACCGCCCGGCGCAACCTCGTTGCCGTGATCTCGAACGGAACGGCCGTTCTGGGCCTTGGCAACATCGGCGCGACGGCGGCGAAGCCGGTGATGGAAGGCAAGGCGGTCCTGTTCAAGAAATTCGCCGGGATCGACTGTTTCGATCTCGAGATCGACGAGGCCGACCCGGAAGCCCTTGCCGAGATGATCTGCCGGCTCGAGCCGACCTTCGGGGCGATCAACCTCGAAGACATCAAGGCGCCGGAGTGTTTTGTCGTCGAGCGGATCTGCCGCGAGCGCATGAACATCCCGGTCATGCACGACGACCAGCACGGCACCGCCATCGTGGTCGGGGCGGCCGCAACCAATGCGCTGCGCATCGCGGGAAAGCGGGCGCAGGACATTCGCGTGGTCGGCCTTGGCGCCGGCGCGGCGGGGGTGGCCTGCCTGACCATGTTGCACAAGCTCGGCGTGCCGCTCGAAAACATCACCGTGTTCGACAAGGAAGGCGTTCTGCACCCGGGGCGCACCGACCTCGCGCCCGAGCAGATGCGCCTGGCCAATGCCGCCGAGGGCACGCGGCTGGAAGATGCCCTTGAGGGGGCCGACATGTTTCTGGGCCTGTCGGGGCCCGGGCTCCTGCCCCCCGAACTCGTTCGCCGGATGGCCGACAAGCCGATCATCTTTGCCCTGGCCAATCCGACGCCCGAGATCATGCCGGAAGCCGCCCGCGAAGCGGCCCCCGGCGCCATGATCGCCACGGGGCGGTCGGACTATCCGAACCAAGTCAACAACGTGCTTTGTTTCCCGTTCATCTTCCGGGGCGCGCTCGATGTCGAGGCGCGCGAGATCAACGACGCGATGAAACTCGCCTGCGTCGAGGCGATTGCGGCGATCGCCCGCCAGACCACCTCGGCCGAGGTTGGCGAGGCCTATGCGGGCGAATCGCTCAATTTCGGACCCGACTACCTGATCCCCCGGCCGTTCGACCCGCGGCTTCTGCCCGAAGTGGCGGTGGCCGTGGCCCGTGCGGCGATCGAATCGGGCGTTGCGCGCCGGCAGATCGACCTCGAAGCCTACCGCGCCGCGCTCGAGGGGCAGGTGTTCCGCTCGAAACTGATCATGAAGGGGGTGTTTGCCGCCGC
Organism: Alphaproteobacteria bacterium; assembly: GCA_003694465.1. GTDB lineage: Bacteria > Pseudomonadota > Alphaproteobacteria > Rhodobacterales > Rhodobacteraceae > RFKM01. The sequence continues at coordinate 5,940 of RFKM01000079.1, read as the reverse complement.
CCGCAAGTCGCACCGCCGGGTGGTCTTTGCCGAGGGGGAAGATGGGCGGGTTCTGCGCGCGGCGCAGGCGATGCTCGAGGAAGGGATCGCCGAGCCGATTCTCGTCGGCCGCCCCGAGGTGATCGCGCAGCGTATCGCCCGCGACGGGCTGGGCATCACCGCCGGGCAGGACGTTCAGATCGTCAATCCGCAAAGCGATGAGCGCTACAAGGAATACTGGCAGGCCTATCACCACGCGATGCGCCGGCGCGGAGTCACGCCCGACCTCGCCAAGGCGGTGATGCGCACCAACACCACGGCCATTGCGGCGGTCATGGTCAGCCGGGGCGAGGCCGACAGCATGATCTGCGGAACCTTCGGGCAATACCTGTGGCATCTGAACTATGTGACCCAGATGCTCGAGACCGAGACGCTTTCGCCCGCCGGCGCGCTCTCGTTGATGCTTCTGGAAAATGGCCCGCTCTTCGTGGCCGACACCCATGTGCATATCGAGCAGACGCCGGAAACACTCGCCCGGACGGTGATCGCCGCCGCCCGTCATGTCCGGCGTTTCGGGGTCGAGCCGCGGATCGCCCTTTGTTCGGCGTCGCAATTTGGCAACCTTGACTGCCCCTCGGGCCGGACGGTGCGCGCCGCCATGAAGATTCTCGACAGCGAGCCCCGCCCGTTTCAGTACGAAGGCGAGATGAACACGGCAACGGCGCTTGATCCGGAGCAACGCGAGCGGATCTTCCCCGGAAATCGCCTGCACGGGGCGGCCAACGTCCTGGTCTACGCCAATGCCGATGCCGCCGGTGCGGCGCGGAACCTTTTGCGCAGCGCGGCCGGAGGCCTCGAGGTCGGCCCGATCCTGATGGGCATGGGCAACAGGGCCCATATCGTGACGCCCGGAGTGACGCCGCGCGGGCTGCTCAACATCGCCGCCCTCGCGGGCAGCGACGTGTCGAGCTATGGATGAAGCGGCGGCGCGTTTCGGGTTGATCGACGTGTCTCATACGTCCTGCCGGGCGAGATCCGTGATCAGAATTCCCTGCGCGGTGCCTCCCAGAACCTTTTTCGCCGCTTCGAGCAGGGAGCGCTTGAGCACCTTGATGAGGTTACTGTCGGTAAAGGCGCCATCAAACCCACCCGAATTTGCGTGATTGAACAGGACCTGCAGGAATGCGTCGCGCAGTTTCGGCTCACGCTTGTAGACTTCGGACGAACTGCCGGCAGTGACTTCGATGCTGATCGAAAGCACCACGAGGGACGAGACCTTTTTCTCCGCCACGACGGGAACGACGAACTGGTTCGAGAGCTTGACGATATCGGTGGTCGCCCCGCCTTCGGGCGGGGTTTCCGCGGCGCTGACTTCCGTGGCCGGCGCGGGGCAGTCGGCCACGGAAGCGTGGTCGGTTCCGTCGGCCGGCGGTTCTGGAGCGGGGCGCAGGGCAAGGCCGACACCGCCGCCAATGCCCAGGCCGAGCACGACCATGACGAGGGGGATCAACAGGCGCATCATTTGTCAGGTCTCCCTAGAAGGGCATGAGCATGTCGGTGAGCTGCTGGCCGACACGGGGCTGTTGAACTTCGGTGATCCGACCGCGGCCACCGTAGGAGATTCGCGCCGAGGCGATCTTGTCGTAGGGAATTTCGTTCTGGCGCGAGATGTCTTCGGGACGGACGAAGCCGGTGATGGTCAGCTCGCGCAACTCGTAATTTACGCGAATTTCCTGGCTTCCCTGGATCTGCAAGACCCCGTTCGGCAGCATCCCGACAATGGTTGCGGCTATGCGCAGGGTGAGCTTTTCGTTGCGGCTCGTCGATCCGTCGCCGGCGGACGCGCTCGATGAACTCGTCGCGATCCCGGGCGCGAGATCGAATTGCGAGAGGGGCTCGCGGCTTTCGAGACCGAGGAGCTTGGAAATCGTCATGTCTTCGCTGCCGCTCTGCCCGCGCGAGGAACTGGCCGAGAACTTGGCCTGATCGTCGATCTTGATCACCACGGTCAGGATGTCGCCCGCCTTCTGGGCGCGTCGGTCTCCGAGGAGCGAGTGCCGGCTCGCCTCCCACAGCGAGGCGCGCTCGATCGAGCTCGAGGGGGCGACATCTGCCGGAATGGGGATCGATGCCATGGCCATCGCTTCGCGGTTGCCGTCGATCGGGGTGAGTTCCGGCATCTGCCCGATGTCTTCAAGGCGGCCGCTGCAACCCGCCAGCACGAGCGCGATGCAAAGGCCGAGAAGCTTGCCGATGCGCATGGATTTTCGATCCTGTTTCTTCATTGATATCCCCCGTCGGCCAGGTTCGGGGCGCGCGAGCCCACCGAGACCGTGGCATTTGCATTCACCCAGCCAGTCACGACCTGGCGGGAATCGAGATTGATGACACGGATCCGGTCTCCGATACCCGCTCGCGAGAGTGAGCGGCCCTCGGCGGTAATCGAAAGGCCGCCGGCGCTGTAGATGAGGGTAACGATCTGGTTGCGGTCGACGATTGCCGGCGGACCGATCTCGTTGATCCGGATCGGACGCCCGCCGTAGAGGGCAACGCGGCTTTCCTGGCCGATTACCTCTTCGAGCGAGGCATAAGTGCCCTCCAGATCGCCGGCGACGAGAGCCACGTCGCCCGGTTGCAGGATGCTCTGGGCCCGGATCGTGCGGGCGGCGACGACGGTATCGGCCAGGGCGGCGGTCGGCATCGCGAGCGCCAGGGCAATGGCAAGCACCCGTTTCATCAGCGCACCTGAGTCGTGGCCGCGAGCATCTGGTCGGCGGCGGTGATGACCTTGGAATTGAGCTCGTATCCGCGCTGCGCTTCGATCAGTTCGGTGATTTCCTTCACCGAATCGACGGAGCTCTGTTCGGTATAGCCTTGGCGGATGGTACCGAGCCCGTTTTCACCTGGCACGTCGATGGTGGCCGGGCCAGAGGCCTCGGTCTCGAGAAACGTGTTGCTGCCGATCGCCTCGAGCCCCTGTTCGTTGGTAAATTGCGCGAGGGTGATCTGCCCGAGCAGCTGGGCCGCGACGGTGTCGTTGAAATAGGCGTAAACCTCGCCATTGGCGTTGATGGTGATCGACCGCGCCTCGACGGGAATGGTGATTTCCGGCGACAGGGGATAGCCCTCGGAGGTGACGATCAGCCCGTCGCCGTCGCGTTTCAGGTGGCCGTCGCGGGTATAGCCGGAGGCGCCCGATGGAAGGGTGATTTCCAAGTATCCCCGCCCCTCGATGGCAATGTCGAGATCGCCGCCGGTCTCCGTAAGTGCACCCTGGGCGATCTGCATGGTGACGGCGGCGGGCCGGACGCCAAGGCCGAGCTGCACCCCGGTGGGCACGACGGTTCCGTCGGAGGCATTGATCGTGCCGGGCCGGGTCATCTGCTGGTAATGCAGGTCGGCAAATTCGGCGCGACGGGCATTGTAGCCCGTGGTCGACATGTTCGCGAGGTTGTTGGAGATGGTCTCGACCCGCATCTGCTGGGCGAGCATTCCGGTTGCTGCGATACTCAGAGCGCGCATCTTCTATCCTATCCACCAAGTGTTTCGATCACGCCGCGAACCCGGTCGTGTTCATTCTGGAGAAACGACTGCCCCTGCTCGTAGGCCCTCTGGATCTCGATCATCCGGGCGATTTCGGCGATCGGGTTCACGTTCGAGTTTTCGAGGAAACCCTGCAGGATTCGCACCTCGCCGAGGGCGGGCTCGGCCCCCGAGGGCACGCTGAATCGCACGCCGTCGCGGTGGCCCATGTCGTTCGGGTCGGCCGGCAGCCAAAGCCCGATCTGCGAGATCGGCTGGCCGTCGGCCGACATCGTCCCGTCGGCCGAAATCGAAACCTGTCCGGTGCCGTCGGGCACGAAAACCGGTGCACCGCCAGCGTCGAGGAGGCGGTAGCCGTCAAGCGTCGTGAGCTCGCCGGTGTTCGACCGCGTAAAGGCCCCGGCCCGTGTCAGCATCTGGCCTTCGGGGCCTTCGATCAGGAAGAAACCCTCGCCCTCGATGGCAAGGTCGAAGGTGCCGCCGGTTTCGGTGAGCGGCGCCTGGTCGAGGCGCGTGTCGCGCACGTTCGCCGCCGCCATGGACAGCGATTCGTTCCCCGGCGCGAGGGCGCGCACGAATTCGGAGAACAGGATGCCTTCGCGCCGGAAACCGGTGGTCGAGGCGTTGGCGACGTTGTTTGCCACCGCCTGCATTTCGGTCAGCAGCCCGGACTGGCGTGACAGGGCGGCATAGATTGCGTTGTCCATCTACACCCCCTCGATCAGAGGAACGATCGTGTCGGTGAAATAGCCGCTCACCGTTTCCGACATGAACCCCATGGAGAGCCAGAAAACGGCGAGGATGGCGGCCAGTTTCGGCACGAAGGTCAGGGTCATTTCCTGGATCGAGGTGAGGGCCTGGAAGAGGCCGACGACAAGCCCGGCGATCAGGGCGACCGAAAGGATTGGCAGCGAGATGATAACGGCATCCCAGATTCCGGCGCGCAGCGTGTCGTAAAAGATGATCTCGTTCATCAGATCGGCATCCTCAGGATTTCCTGGTAGGCCTCGACGACCTTGTTTCGGATCGTCACCGCGGTTTCGACGGCCAGCTCGGTCTGGGAAAGGGCGGCGACGAGGGCGTGCGGGTCGGCGTTGCCGGTCATGGATTCCATGGCGACGCGTTCGGTGTTCTCGAGCGTCGCCGCGAAGTCTCCGGCCAGTTTGCCGGCCGCCTGCGAAGGGCTCTCGGCCTTGCCGGGCGTCGGAGCGGTGGCGGGGCGGGCGGACGCATAGGCCTGGGTCGCGAAGGTGGTGTTCAGGTTCATTCAGACCTCCTATTTCCTCAGCAGGTCGAGAAGCCCGCGCGACATCTCGCGGGCCTGTTGGAACATCTTGAGGTTGGCTTCGTAGCTGCGCTGGGCCTCGCGCGCGTCGGCGATCTCGACGACGAGATCGACGTTCGAACCCTGATAATAGCCGTTCTCGTCGGCGAGCGGGTGCGATGGGTCGTAGATGAGGGGCAGATCGCTCTGGTCGAGCTGCACCGGCCCGGCGCGAACCAGCCCGGTTTCGCGCCCGCCGGAAACGACCTCTTCGAAAGAGGCGATCTTGCGCCGGTAGCCGGGGGTGTCGGCGTTGGCCATGTTTTCGGAGATGTGCACCAGCCGGGTGGACTGGGCGTTCAACCCGCTCATCGCGGCAAGCCGTGCGGAGGAAAACGGATCGCTCATCCCATGCCCTCCTTTCAGCCCTTGGCGCTCGTGCGCAGGATGTTGATGGCCGACCGGTAGATCGCCAGCGCCCGGTCGTGTTCGCTGCGGGCCTCGGCGGCGGCGAACATTTCCTGCTCGATCGAGACGGAGTTGCCGTTCGGCGAAACCTCGCCGGGCCGCTCGAATGTCCGGACTTCGGAATCGCGCCCTGTTGCCGCGGCCATGGCGATATGCCCAGGGCGCGTGGCCTTCATGGCGGGCGGCGGAGACTCGCGGAACCGGGCTTCGAATGGGGCGATGTCGCGGGCGCGGTAGCCGGGTGTATCGGCGTTGGCGACGTTGCGGGCAATGATCGATTGCCGTGTTGCGGCATGGCGGGCCATGGACTGTGCCATGGACAGAACATTCATGTTTTCGAACATCGGGGCTTCTCCCTCGACTGCTTTCAACCAAGGCTTAACCCTGATTCCTTTAGAAACGGTTTCGAGGGAACGAACGAGGAACCGCATCATGGAAATCGGTCTTGAACATCTGCAGGCGGAAGTGGCGGCGGTGCGTCTCGTTCATGACATCGGGCGCGTGTGCGCCATCGAGGGGGGCACCTTCGCGGCGACGGGTCTGAGCCACAAGGCCGCGCGGGGCGACATCGTCGAGATCGACTTTCCCGACGGGCGGCAGGAACAGGGCGAGATTCTTGCCCTTTCCGGTGAAAGGGCGGTGATTCTGCCCGGTTCCGGGCTGGACGGCCTTTCGATCGGAACGCC
>RFKM01000078.1 GCA_003694465.1 Alphaproteobacteria bacterium | reverse complement strand
CGCTGCCACGGCCGCTCTTCCTGATTGGCGCGGATCCCCAGTCGCGACAGTGGCTCGAGATGCATCGTGAGCGGCTCGCCGAGATCCATGCGGTCGGTATGCTGGTCAACGCGGAATCGAAGGCGGACCTGGAGGCGATCGCCGCGATCGCGCGGGGCCTGCCGATCCTGCCGGCATCGGCGACGGACATCGCGGAGACCCTGGGGCTGAGGCACATCCCGGTCCTGATCTCCCGACGCGGCATCGAGCAATGAATCCGCATCCGGTCGAGGCGCTCCTGCGCCCGCCGGTGGAACTCTGGTCGGCCCTGGTCGCGGCCGCGACCGGCACCATGGCGATCCTCGCGCCCTGGGCACTGATGATGCCGCCCGGCGTAGCCCACGCAGCCGCCGCGGCGCTGTTCACACTCGCCGGGATCCGCACACGTCAGGCGTGGCGGGTCATCCGCTATCAACGCAACATGCGCCGTCTACCGGTCTACAAGCTCCGTGCCGATCGGATTCCGCTCAGCCGCCACAAGCTGTTTCTCGGTCGCGGCTTCCGCTGGACCCAGCGCCACACCCAACGTCTGCGCGACACCATACGTCCCGAAGTGCAGCACTACGTGCAGCCGGGGGCGCTATACCAGTGGGCGCGACGGAAGGAGGTCGCGTGGGAATCGATCCCGATACTCAACCTCTTTGCCTGGCTCCTGCGCCAACCGCGATGGTGGAACCCGCTCAAGCCCCTGCCAGCGGTCGGCGGCACGCCGGCGCTGCATGCTGTCGAGCCCGACGAGCAGGATGTCTGGATGGACCTGGGCGAGCGCGTGGGCCACACCCTCGTGCTCGGCTCAACCCGGGTCGGCAAGACGCGACTCGCCGAGATCCTGATCACCCAGGACATCCGCCGCGGCGATGTCGTCATCGTGTTCGATCCGAAGGGCGATGCCGACCTGCTGCGGCGCGTCTATGCCGAAGCGAAGCGGGCGGGACGGGCCAGGGACTTCTATCTGTTCCATCTCGGCTTCCCCGAGGTGTCGGCCCGGTACAACGCCATCGGCAGCTTCTCGCGGATCACCGAGGTGGCGACCCGGATCGCGAACCAGCTGCCCAGCGAGGGCAACTCGGCCGCCTTCAAGGAGTTCGCCTGGCGTTTCGTCAACATCATCGCCCGGGCGCTGGTGGCGCTGGGGCGCCGGCCCGACTACCAACAGATCCGGCGCTACATCAACGATATCGAGCCCTTGTTCGTCGAGTACGCCCGCGAGCACCTGCGGCGCTTCGGTCAGGAGAACTGGGCGACCGATGTCGAGGAGATCGCCGGGAAGATCAGCGAGCGGAATCTGTCGTCAGCGCTCAAGGGCCGCGACCGAGATGCCATTGCCATGATGCGCTATCTGCAGGCGCAGGACCTTTACGACCCGGTGCTCGACGGCCTCGTGTCCGCATTCAAGTACGACAAGACCTATTTCGACAAGATCGTAAGCTCCGTCGGCCCACTGATGGAGAAGTTGACCACCGGCAAGATCGCCGAGCTCATCTCTCCGGACTACCTGAACGACGATGACAGCCGTCCGATCTTCGAGTGGCTGGACGTCATCCGCCGCAACGGCATCGTCTACGTCGGTCTCGACGCGCTGACCGACACGACCGTGGCGAGTGCCGTGGGCAACTCTATGTTCGCGGATCTGGTGTCGGTCGCTGGTCACATCTACAAGCACGGGGTCGCTGATCCGGCCGACGATACACCAACCAGGAACCCAACCCGCGTCCCGACGATCTCGATGCACGCCGACGAGTTCAACGAGCTGATCGGGGACGAGTTCGTGCCGCTCTTGAACAAGGCCGGTGGCGCAGGCTTCCAGGTGACGGCCTACACCCAGACCTGGTCCGACGTGGAGGCCAAGATCGGTAGCCGCGCCAAGGCCGGCCAGGTCGCCGGAAACTTCAACACCATGATCATGCTGCGCGTGAAGGAGCTCGCGACCGCCGAGATGCTCACCGACCAGCTGTCGCGCGTCGAGGTGTTCACGCTCATGAACGTCTCGGGCGTCAACGACTCATCCGATCCCATGTCAGGTATCGACTTCCAGTCCCGCAACGAGGACCGCATCAGCGTCTCCGAGGTGCCCATGCTGACGCCGGCGGAGCTCGTGCGGTTGCCGAAGGGCCAGGCCTTCGCCCTGCTCGAGGGTGGACGGCTTTGGAAGGTACGCATGCCGTTGCCTGACGACAGCGGCGACCCGGCGATGCCGGCAGACATCGCCGCTATCGCGAACGAGATGGAGCGGACCTATATCACCAACGACCACTGGTATCGCACGCGGGAGACCTGGTGGCACGCCATCGCCGATACCGATGCGCTGGTGACTCCGGAGACCGAGGCTGGTGGCTGAAGCGACCGCCGATCCGCGGCGGCGGGAGGTTCGGCAAGGACTCATCTCCCGGTTTCTCACGACCCTCGCCCAGGGGGTCAAGTGGCTCCTGCTTTCGCTCGTGTTCTCGATACTCACCGAGTGGGTGGGCATGGCCTTCTGGTGGCCGGAGCAAGGGCTCGACCACAGCCGCGACATGCTG
>RFKM01000077.1 GCA_003694465.1 Alphaproteobacteria bacterium | reverse complement strand
GGCACCAGCCCCGGCAGCGGCGCCATCGTGGCGGAAAAAACGAAAATTGCCGCGAAAATTCTCATGTCGGCTCCTGTTCAAATCGGTCCCGGGGTGATTTTCTCGCCGGGCAGGTTCATAGTGGCAGAAACGGCGCATCAGGCAAGGCAGGATGACAGCAGGCAGGCAGACAGCAGGCAGGCAGACACCGGGCCCGTTCAACGTGATGCTGATCGGACAGGCGGGCCGGCTGGAATACGAGGCGCTGCTGTTCGTGGCGTCGCTGCGCCGGGCCGATCCGGGCTTTGCCGGGCGCATTTTCGTGGCCGAACCGCAGCCGGGCGGCGCATGGCCGGGCGATCCGCGCATGGGGCGGGCGACCGTCGCCGCGCTCGAAAGCCTCGGGGCCGAGGTGCTGCCCTTCGAGGCGCGCCATTTCGGCGCCGCCTATCCGCCGGGCAACAAGATCGAGGCGCTGGCCGCCCTGCCCGCGGGCGAGCCCTTCGTCTTTTTCGACAGCGACACGGTCATCACCGGCCCGCTCTCGCAGGTGCCGTTCGACTTTTCCCGCCCCGCCGCGTCGATGCGCCGCACCGGCACATGGCCCGAGATCGAGCTTTACGGCCCGGGCTATACCGAGATCTGGAAATCGCTCTACGACCGGTTCGGCCTCGATTTCGAAAGCACGCTCGACCTCTCGGAGCCCGACGAATACTGGGAACGCTACCTCTATTTCAACGCCGGCTGGTTCTTCGGAAGCGACCCGGCCCGCTTCGGGGCGCTGTTTCTCGATTATGCGCTGTCGGTGCGCGACGACCCGCCCCCGGAGCTGGCGCTGCAAAGCCTCGATCCGTGGCTCGATCAGGTGGTGCTGCCGCTGGTGATCCACGCCCTCGGCGGCGGGCGCCCCGGCCCCGAACTGGCCGGGCTCGACGGCGCGGTCAGCTGCCATTACCGCCTTCTGCCGCTGGCCTATGCCCGCGAGCCCGACCCCGTGATCGAGGCGATCGAGGCCGCCGCCGCCCCGAACCGGGTGAAGAAGGTGCTCAAGGGGCATGAGCCGATGCTGCGGATGATCTACAACGGCCGCGGCCGCAAGCTGCGCGCCGAGATCGCCGAGGTCGGCCTGCCGCGCAGCGAGAAGGCGCTGCGCAACTGGCTCAAGCGCAACGGCTACTGGATGCGCTGACCCCGGCGCGCCGGCCAAACCGGGCACGCGGCAAGGGGGTGCGCACCGCCCCGGCCCTCAGCGCGAGAAGACCGCCCCCATGTCGGCAAAGCCCTTGATCTCGATGGGGTTTCCTGAAGGATCGCGGAAAAACATCGTCCATTGTTCGCCCGCCTCGCCGGGAAAGCGGCAGACCGGCGCGATCACCCAGTCGATCCCCGCCGCCTCGAGCCGGTCGGCGAGGGCGCGCCATTCGGCCAGCGGCAGGACGAGGCCGAAATGGGGCATCGCCACCTTGTGCTCTCCCACCGCGCCGGTGTCGGCGGTGGCGAAGGGCGGGCCGAGGTGCAGGCTCAACTGGTGGCCGAAAAAGTCGAAATCCACCCAGCTTTCCGTCGAACGCCCCTCGGCGCATCCCAGCAGCCCGCCATAGAAGGCGCGGGCCGCGTCAAGGTCGGTCACGTTGATGGCGAGGTGGAAAGGTTTCGGCAATTGCGGCGGCGCTCCGGTCGGATTTCCGCCCGAGCCTAGCCGAGATGGCCGGAAATTCCAGCCCCCGGCGCCGGCGAAAAACCCCGTTCTTTTGCCGTCGGGACTGCCGCCGCGCCATTGCCCCGGCGCCGCCGGTGCCGTAGCTTCGCGCAAAACAACATCCGGGAGTGAGACCATGACCAGACCCCAGGGCTTCGACACCTTGCAAGTGCATGCCGGAACCGAACCCGATCCGGCCACCGGCGCGCGGCAGGTGCCGATCTACCAGACCACCGCCTATGTCTTCCGCGACGCCGACCATGCCGCGGCGCTCTTCAACCTGCAGGAAGTGGGCTACATCTACTCGCGCCTGACCAACCCGACCGTTGCCGCGCTCGCCAACCGCATCGCCGCGCTCGAGGGCGGGGCCGGAGCGGTCTGCACCTCCTCGGGCCATGCCGCCCAGATCATGGCGCTTTACCCGCTGATGGGGCCGGGGCTCAACATCGTCGCCTCGACGCGCCTTTACGGCGGCACCTACACCCAGTTCCAGCACGTCTTCCGCCGCTTTGGCTGGTCGGCGAAATTCGTCGATTTCGACGACCCGGAAGCGGTGGCCGCGGCGATCGACGAGAACACCCGGGCGATCTTCTACGAATCGATCGCCAACCCCGCCGGCGTGCCCACCGACATTCCCGCCATCGCCAAGGTGGCCGACGCGGCCGGCATCCCGCTCGTCGTCGACAACACCTCGGCCACGCCCTATCTGTGCAACCCGATCGAAATGGGCGCAACGCTGGTCGTGCATTCGACCACCAAGTATCTCACCGGCAACGGCACCGTGACGGGCGGAGCGATCGTCGATTCCGGCAAGTTCGACTGGTCGGCCAGCGGCAAGTTTCCCTCCCTGTCCGAACCCGAGCCGGCCTATCACGGGCTGAAATTCCACGAGGCGCTGGGGGCGATGGCCTATACCTTCTACGGCATCGCCGTCGGCCTGCGCGACCTTGGCATGACGATGAACCCGCAGGGCGCCCATTACACCTTGATGGGGATCGAGACGCTGTCGCTCAGGATGCGCAAGCATGTCGAGAACGCGCAAAAGGTGGCCGAATGGCTCGCCGCCGACCCGCGGGTGGAATCGGTCAGCTATGCCGGCCTGCCCTCCTCGCCCTATCACGAGCGCGCCCAGCGCCTCTTCCCGAAGGGGGTTGGTGCGCTTTTCGCCGTGGCGCTGAAGGGCGGCTATGACGCCTGCGTCGGGCTGGTCAACAACCTCGAGCTGTTCAGCCACGTGGC
>RFKM01000076.1 GCA_003694465.1 Alphaproteobacteria bacterium | reverse complement strand
GTGCGCATGAGCGTCGAGATCGTGGTGGCCGACATCACCACCCTGAAGGTGGACGCCATCGTCAATGCCGCCAACGAATCGCTGCTGGGCGGCGGCGGGGTGGACGGCGCCATTCATCGCGCCGCCGGGCCGGGGCTCTTGGAAGAATGCCGCGGGCTTGGCGGCTGCCCGACCGGGCAGGCACGGCTGACCGGCGGGCACCTTTTGCCGGCGAAATACGTGATCCATACCGTCGGGCCGGTCTGGCGGGGCGGCGGGCAGGGGGAAGCGGCGCTGCTGGCCTCGTGCTACCGCGAGAGCCTGCGCCTTGCCGAGGCGGCGGGTTGCCGGTCGGTGGCCTTCCCGGCGATCTCGACCGGGGTTTACGGCTATCCGCCCGAGGCGGCGGCCGAGGTGGCGGTGGCCGAGGTTCTGGCCTGGCAGGCGGCGCATGCGCTGCCTGAGCGCACCGTTTTGTGCTGCTTTTCCGATTCGTCCGCCGAGGCGCATCGGCGGGCGCTCAGGCGCGCGCGCGGGCAATGACTTTTCCCGCCCGGCGAGGGGTGGCGGGGGCAGGTTTGAAAAGTGCAATTTGACGCTCGGAAACACGGGAGAATTCGCCGTTTCCTTCCGCTCAAATGTTGAAAAAGTGAAATTTTGCGCGGTCGCCTGCGGCAGGGTTGCGGCGCGCGCCGGGGAAGCGCCCGAGGCCCGCGCCGGACCGGCGCGGGTGGCGCGGCGCCAGCCCGGGGCGTTCGAGCCAGAAAAATCATGGTCGCAAGGCAACAGGCGGAACGATTTTTCGCCGTTGCGGCAGCCGGGGCGCGGCCGGCCGGGAGCGCCGGCAGCCTTTGTAAACAACGGTATACAGCGCGGAAGTGCGCGAAATGACTTTCGTTTTGCCTCATATCGTGGGGCGCGAATGTTTCGGTGCTTCTGTTGACCCCCGCCCGGGCGGAGAGTAAACCGCGCCTGAGCAACAGCAGCGGGCCGCTGCCCCGCGAAAGGAGACCCAAGTGGACCACCTTCTGCGCGAATATTTCCCCATCATCGTGTTCTTTGGCGTCGCCGTTCTGATCGGCGCGGTCTTCCTGATCGCGGCGGCGGTGCTGGCGGTGCGCAACCCCGACCCGGAAAAGGTGTCGGCCTACGAATGCGGCTTCAACGCCTTCGACGACGCCCGGATGAAATTCGACGTGCGCTTCTATCTCGTGTCGATCCTGTTCATCATCTTCGACCTCGAGATCGCCTTCCTGTTTCCCTGGGCGGTGGCCTTCAAGGACGTCGGGCTGGTCGGGTTCTGGTCGATGATGGTCTTCCTCGCGGTGCTCACCATCGGCTTTGCCTATGAATGGAAGAAGGGGGCCCTGGAATGGGAGTGACCACCGGCAACACGGCCGGCGCCGACAAGGATCATGGCGCGCGGGTTCTGGGCGAGGAGCTGGCCGACAAGGGCTTTCTGCTCACCACCACCGATGACATCATCAACTGGGCGCGCACCGGCAGCCTGCACTGGATGACCTTCGGCCTGGCCTGCTGCGCCGTCGAGATGATCCACGGCGCCATGCCGCGCTTCGATCTCGAGCGTTTCGGCACCGCCCCGCGCGCCAGCCCGCGCCAGGCCGATCTGATGATCGTGGCCGGCACCGTCACCAACAAGATGGCCCCGGCGATCCGCAAGCTCTACGACCAGATGCCCGAGCCGCGCTACGTTCTGTCGATGGGCTCCTGCGCCAATGGCGGCGGCTATTACCACTATTCCTACAGCGTGGTGCGCGGGGTCGACCGGCTGCTGCCCGTCGATGTCTACGTGCCCGGCTGCCCGCCGACCGCCGAGGCACTGGTCTATGGCATCATGCAGCTGCAACGCAAGATCCGCCGCACCGGCACCATCGTGAGGTAAGGCCATGTCCGAAGCGACCGAAGCCCTGAAGGAACTGGGCGCCCATGTCGAGGCGCAGCGCCCCGAGCAGGTGGCCGGCTGGCATGTGACCGGCGACGAGCTGACCGTCGAGATCCGGGTCTCGGCGCTGCCGGGGTTCATCGCCTTCCTGCGCGAGGACAGCCAGTGCGCCTTCACCACACTCATCGACATCACCGCCGTCGACTGGCCCGAGCGCGAGCCGCGCTTCGATCTGGTCTATCACCTGTTGTCGATGCGCCGGAACCAGCGCATCCGGGTGAAATGCCCGGTGGGCGAAGGCGAGCTGGTGCCCTCGATCACCGAGATTCATTACGGCGCCAACTGGTACGAGCGCGAAGTGTTCGACATGTTCGGCATCGTCTTCACCGGCCACCCCGACATGCGCCGGATCCTGACCGATTACGGCTTCCGCGGTCATCCGCTGCGCAAGGATTTCCCGACCACGGGCTATACCGAGGTGCGCTATGACGAGACGCTCAAGCGGGTGGTCTACGAGCCGGTGAGCCTCGTGCAGGAATACCGGCTGTTCGACTTCATGTCGCCCTGGGAAGGGGCGAAATACATCCTGCCCGGCGACGAGAAGGCCGGCGAAGAAAAGCCGGGGGGCGGCGAAGGCTGACGATGGGCGCGCAGACGTTCATATATTGCATCGGGGCCGCCAAGGCCGGCACGTCGTGGCTGTTCGACGTGCTCTATCACCATGCGGGGTGCTATTTCCCGGCGGTGAAGGAGATGCATTACTGGGACGTTCTGGAAAAGGGCACCGGGGCGCATTTCCGGGCCCAGTCCGAGGCGCGGCTGAAATGGCTCGAAAAGCGCCGCGCCGAGGTCAGCGACCCGGAGGTGAACGCCTATCAGGACCGGTCGATGGCCGACATCCGCGCCTGGCTCGACACGTTCGACGGCAAGACCCGCGACGATGACGCCTATCTCGACTTTCTCGGCCGCGGCCGGCCCGGCGCCCGGGTGATCGGCGATTTCACCCCGTCCTATGCGCTGCTCGAGGCGGGCAGTTTCCGGGCGATGGCGGGGGTGATGGAAAAGGTGCGCTTCATCTTCCTGATGCGCGATCCGGTCGAGCGGGTCTGGAGCCATGTGCGGATGGACGCGGGCGAGGGCGGGGCGGAGCTCGCGCGCGCAAAGTTCGACGATTTCCTCAATGGCGGCGAACACAACATCGCCCGGCGCTCGAACTACCGGCGCACGCTCAACAAGCTGCTTTCGGTGATCCCGCGCGAGCACCTCTTCGTCGATTATTACGAGCGCCTGTTCCGGCAGGAAACGATCGACCGGCTGATGGACTTTCTCGGCCTCGAGCGGGTGCGCCCGGATTTCGGCAAGCAGATCAACCGCAGCGCGCCGGTGGCGCTCGACCCGGCCCGGCGGGCCGCGGCCCGGGCGCTTCTGGCCCCGCAATACAATTTCGTGAGCACGTTCATGGGCGGGCTGCCCGCCGAATGGACCGAAAGACAGGTGATGGCATGATGGACGGCGGCAAGGACTTCGAGGACGTCCTGACGGGCG
>RFKM01000075.1 GCA_003694465.1 Alphaproteobacteria bacterium | reverse complement strand
GCGGCGGCTTGCGCGATGGCGGCCTGTTCCCCGTCGGGTTCCGGCGCAGCGGCCGGCGCCTCGGACGTTGCGGACTCCGCTGCCTCGGGGGGCGCTTCGCCGGCGGGTTCCGGCACGGCGGCCGGCGCCTTGACCTGCTCCTCTTGCGTGGCGGCTTCGGCCCCGGGCGGGTTTGCCCCCTGCTCCTCGGCGGGGGCTTCGGCCTCGGCGGCGCTGGCGGCCTCCGGCTCCTGTGCCACGGTGGTCGGTGCGGCTGCCTCCGCTTCGGGCGAGGCCCCCGGCGCGTGCCGCGGCTTCTCGATCACCAGATCGCGATGGCCCGACCCGACGACATCGCCGCCGCGCGTCTTCGGCATCCAGCCCTTTGCGGCGATAAAGGCCGCCTCGTCGATCGCGGCGGGATCGACCTCGGGCGACAGCGGGTGCGCGATGGTCACGTCATGGTCCGACCCGGGCGCGCCAACGCTCGCCGCCGCCGGGCCCTTTTGCCCGGCCCATGCCGCATCCGCCAGAACGGCCGGCGCCGAAATCGCCGCAGCAAGCAGGAGAAATGGTTTCAAATCCGTCACCGTCACAACATCCAATGCCCCGAGCCTATGCCGGACGGTCCATTGGCGCAACGTTCAAGAAAACAAGTTTGAATCGGGTTGCAATCGCGCTTGAAAGCCGGGGCCGGCGGCTTTACCTTCCGCCCCGTTCAAGTTCGACAACGACAGAAGGATTGTCACCCTGGCTCGCAGACCTCACAACGCCCCGCCCACCCGCGACACCGGACCGCGGGTCAACGATCGCATCCGCGCGCCGGAAATTCGCCTGATCGGGGCCGATGGCGAAAACCTTGGCGTCGTCCCGCCCTCCCGCGCGCTCGACCTTGCCGCCGAAGCCGGGCTCGATCTCGTCGAGATCTCGCCCAATGCCCAGCCGCCGGTCTGCAAGATCATGGATTTCGGCAAGTTCAAGTACGAAACCCAGAAGCGCGAGGCCGAGGCCCGCAAGAAGCAGAAGACGATCGAGGTCAAGGAAGTCAAGTTCCGCCCGAACACCGACACCCACGATTATCAGGTCAAGATGCGCAATGTCGTGCGCTTCCTCGAGAACGGCGACAAGGTGAAGGTCACCCTGCGCTTTCGCGGCCGCGAAATGGCCCACCAGCACCTCGGGCGCGAACTGCTCGAGCGGGTGGCGGCGGACGTGAAGGAGATCGGCAAGGTCGAGAACATGCCGAAGATGGAGGGCCGCCAGATGACGATGATGATCGGCCCGCTGCCCAAGTAGGGCTGGCTGCCGCCCCCGGCCCGGGCGCCGAGGGGCGGTTCTTTTCCTGAATTCCTTTTGGCGCAGGCGCCCCGCGCGGGCGAGCCCTTGCGGCTGCCCGACCCTATTCGGGTTTTCCCGCATCGGGGCGCCGCCGTGCCGGTTCGGAACGACTCATGGAATCCACGAATCTAGATTCGCGTGGTTTGGGAACCGCCGCAATGTATCCGGGAATCGGGATTCGTGTGGCTTGGGAACGACCTAAAGCACTCCAGGAGTCTGAGTTCGCGTTGTTTTGGAGCCGGCTCACGGAATCCACGAATCTAGATTCGCGTGGTTTCGGAAACGCCACAAGAACTCCCGACATCTGGACTCGCGTGGTTTTTTCTTTTGTTCAGAGCCCGCGGTGCCGAGCCTCGACGCCCGGTGCACCCGTTCCCGCAACGCCCCGCTGCGCACCGCAAGCCGCCGCGCACACGCGCGAACCGATCCCGCGCCCCGGTCCGTCGAAACCGCAATCTCCGCTCGATGCGCCCGAGTGCGCCGGGCCGGGCTCTACTCCCCGTCCCACAGGCGCAAGAGCGCGTCCGAAACCGCCTTCCGGTCGGCCGGTTCGGATTCGCTCTGGATCACGAGCATGGCGTTGACCTGTTCGCTCGCACCCACCGGGCAGACGATCACCACGTCCTGCGCGCCGGGCTCGAGATCATAGCCATAGATCGACCATGAATCCGCACCGGTCTCGGCCCCGCCCTTGTCGAACATGTAGGCCGAAATGACCTTGCGCGCCTTTTGCATGCACTCATCCACCGTCGCCATCGTGCCGAGCTTGGTGATCGACCAGCCCTCCGCCGCCGCCGGACCGGCCGCCAGCGCGAGCCCGGCCGCGCAAGCAAAACCAATGGATCGAAACATCGCTCTCCTCCTGAAATCCCTGCCTTCACAATCCCCGGTGCCGTTGGCCTCCGGCGTTTTCATTTAAGCACCGCCGCCGATTCGCGAGAAGCGCCTTGTGGCACATGCGCACCCCTCTCGGCCCGCCGAATCGGGAATGATTGATTTCGTCCCCGCATTTTGCGAAACCTTTTTTCAATATTCCGGCGTCAGACCGGGAGGGGCGAGATGCCCATGGGCAGGAGCCGGCAAGCGCCGGGCAGGCAGACGATGAACATGACTTCAGCAGACCGGGCGGTGCGGCGATGAAGATCACCGCCGTCACATGCGTCAAGAACGAGGGGCCGTTCCTGCTCGAATGGGTGGCCTACAACCGCCTCATCGGGGTGACCGATTTCCTCTTCTATTCCAACGACTGCACCGACGGGACCGACCGGTTGCTCGACCGGCTCGCCGAGATGGGCCTCGTCACCCACCTGCCCAATCCGGCACAGGGGCGCAATTACCAGATGGAGGCCCTGAAAGACGCCAAGACCCAGCCCGTCGTCACCGGTGCCGACTGGGTCTGGATCGCCGATGTCGACGAGTTTCTCAACATCCGCGTCGGCGGCGGCACCATCCCCGAGCTGATCGAGGCGGCCGGCAACCCCCATGCGATTTCGGTCACCTTCCAGTTCTTCGCCAATGGCGGCATCGAACGCTTCGAAGACCGGCCGGTGATTGCCCAGTTCACCCGCTCGCACAACCCCGACCTCTGGTGCGACCAGTTCTCGCAAGAGGTCAAGACGTTGATCCGGAACGATTTTCCGGTGAAATATTACGGCGCCCACCGCCCCTTCATGAAAGACGGGCTGAAACGCCACGAACGCCCGGTCTGGAAAGACGGCTCGGGCCGCGACGTGCCGTGGAAGTTTCGCGCCACCGCCAGCAAGGAGTGGATCCGCAAGTTCCCGGCCCGGGGCGCGCGCGATCTGGCCACGCTCAACCATTATGCCCTGCGCTCGCTCGACAGCTACCTCGTCAAGAACGACCGGGGCGACGTCAACCGCGAGAACCGCGCCTTCGACGATCGCTACTGGCGCGAACGCAACGACCCGGCCTTTGAAGACCGCTCGATCCTTCGGATGCTGCCGCGCCTCGAAGAGGAGATCGCCGCCCTCAAGGCCGACGCCCGCCTTGCCGCCCTGCACGAAGAGGCGGTGGCCGCCCATCGCGCCGCCGCCGCGCGCCTGCGTGCCCGCCCGGACATGGCGGCGCTGGCCGAACGGCTGATGGCGCTGCCCACCGAGAGCCCGGCCGAACGGGCGCTGATCGAGCTTCTGGAGGGGGCGGCATGACACCGGACGGGCTCATCGTCATCAACCTCGGCCTGCCGAAATCAGGCACGACGACGCTGGCCACGGCCCTGCGCGCCGCCGGGTTGCGGGTGGCCGACTGGAAGGTGCGCCCCGGCCAGGGCAAGGTGCGCGGCTTCGTCGGCAAGCTGATGTATTCGGGCTATTACGAAACCGGCGATCCGCTGCATTATCTCGACGATTTCGACGCCCTGACCGAGATCGACGTGATCCGCGAGGGCAAGAACATCTGGCCGCAGACCGACTGG
>RFKM01000074.1 GCA_003694465.1 Alphaproteobacteria bacterium | reverse complement strand
GTTCTGAGTGCGCTGGGCGTGTCGGACCTGTCGGCGAAAACCGCGTGACCTGAACCGATTTCGCAACACTTCGAGGAGTCTGTCTTGCCGAGGCTGGACAGACCCTTCGGACGATTCTTACATTTTCCCATCCAATTGGACTTTCTGGGGGAAAAAATGAAAAAGATCGTTCTTGCCGCTGTCATTTCCGTTGCCGCTTCGGCCGCCATGGCCGGCTCGCTCGCCGTGCCCGCGGTTCCGGCCGACGTGGTCATCCAGCAGGCCAGCACCTCGTCGATCGACCAGAACATCCTGCCGCCCGCCTTCTTCCTGATTTCGGTCGGCATGGCGCTGTTCGTTCTCTGATCAAAGCGGCCGGGCAGCGGATCGGGGCGCGGCACGCACCCCACCCTTGCCCGGCCGTCATTCGGCCTCGACGAGCGCGGCGAGCCCCTCGCGATAGGTCGGATACAGCAACTGCACGCCGAGTTCGGTCTTGATCCGGTCGTTGCGCACGCGCTTCGACTCGGCATAGAAGCTGCGCGCCATCGGCGTCATCTCGGCTTCGTCGAAAGCCTCTTCCGGCGGCAGCGGCAGGCCCAGCAACCGGGCGGCATGGCCGATCACCTCTTCGGGCGGGGCGGCCTCGTCGTCGCAGACATTGTAGATCGCACCGGGGTTGGGGCGCTCGATCGAGGCGAGCAGAACCCGGGCGATATCGTCAACATGGATGCGGCTGAACACCTGCCCGGGCTTGACGATCCGGCGCGCGGTGCCGCGCCGCACCTTCGCAAACGGCCCGCGCCCGGGGCCGTAGATGCCGGCCAGCCGGAAGATATGCAGCGGCAGCCCGGTTTCCTCGGCCAGTTCCTGCCACTGGCTTTCGGCCAGAACCCGCTGATGCCCGCGGCGCGTCGCCGGGTTGAGCGGCGTCGTTTCATCGACCCAGCCGCCGCCATGATCGCCATAGACGCCGGTTGTCGAAAGATATCCGACCCAGCGCAGCGCCCCGGCCCGCCGGGCGATCTCGTCGCGCAACACCGCCAGAACTGGATCGCCCGCATCGTCCGGCGCGACCGAGAGCAGCAGATGGGTGGCCTCCTCGAGCGCCGGGCGCATGTCGGCGCCGGGCCAGACCAGCGCCTCGGCGCCGGTTGCCTCGATGTCCGCCGCCTTGTCGGCCGAGCGGCTGGTGCCGATCACCCGCCAGCCCCGCGGGAGCAGGAGCCGGGCAAGGGCGCGGGCAGAATATCCATGCCCGAAGGAAAGCAGCGTCTGGGTCATGGCACAGATATCGCCCCGACGGGCGGGCGGCGCAAGGGAAGAGGGGCGGGGGCGGCTGCCGAGACTCGTTGCAACGACGTTTCCCCCTTGCGCCGGTGCGCCATTCGGCCAGAATTGACCCATGAGTAAAATCCTGTCCTGGGCCGAAGCAGCCCCCCGCCTGATTGCCGTCGCCGCAGGCCGCGCGGCGGCCGATACGGTCATTCGCGGTGGCCGGGTCGTGAACGTCCATTCCCGCGAGGTTCTCGACGGCTGGGAGGTGGCGATCGCCGACGGGCGTTTTGCCTATGTCGGGCCGGACGCGGGCCATTGCATCGGGCCGCAGACCGAAGTGATCGACGCCGGCGGGCGCTACCTCGTGCCCGGTCTGTGCGATGCGCATATGCATATCGAAAGCGGCATGCTGACGCCGGCGGAATTTGCCCGCGCGGTGATCCCCCACGGCACCACCAGCATGTTTGTCGATCCGCACGAGATCGCCAACGTGCTGGGGCTCGAAGGGGTCCGGCTCATGCACGACGAGGCGCTGATGCAGCCCGTCAACATCTTCGTGCAGATGCCGTCCTGCGCGCCCTCGGCGCCGGGGCTGGAAACGACGGGGCACGAGATCACCCCCGAAGACGTGGCCGAGGCGATGACATGGCCCGGGATCGTCGGCCTTGGCGAGATGATGAACTTTCCCGGCGTCATCGCGGGCGACGCAAAGATGCTGGCCGAGATCGCTGCCACCCAGAACGCCGGCAAGACGGTGGGCGGGCATTATGCCAGCCCCGACCTCGGGCCCGCCTTCCACGCCTATGTCGCCGGCGGTCCGGCCGATGACCACGAGGGCACCTGCGAGGCCGATGCGATTGCCCGGGTGCGGCAGGGGATGAAGAGCATGATGCGGCTCGGCTCGGCCTGGTACGATGTCGAGAGCCAGATCACCGCCGTCACCAAAAAGGGGCTCGACCCGCGCAACTTCATCCTCTGCACCGACGATTGCCACTCGGGCACGCTGGTGCACGAGGGCCACATGAACCGCGTCGTGCGCCATGCCATCGCCTGCGGCGCCGATCCGCTGGTCGCGCTCCAGATGGCCACGATCAACACCGCGACGCATTTCCACCTCGAGCGGGAGCTCGGGTCGATCGCGCCGGGGCGGCGGGCGGACCTGATCATCACCTCCGATCTGGTCGCCCTGCCGGTCGAGCAGGTCATGGCCCGCGGCGTCACTCTGGCCCGCGATGGCACGATCACCGTCGACACGCCCCATCTCGACTGGCCCGAGAATGCCCGCAACACGGTGCATCTGGGCAAGACCCTGACGGCGCGCGATTTCGAGATCGCCGCACCGGAAGGGGCCAATGCCGTGACGGCGAAGGTCATCGGCGTCATCGAGAACCAGGCCCCGACGAAGGCGCTCACCGCGCGCCTTGCCGTGCACGAGGGCATTGTCGAGCCCGATCCGGCGCGCGACGTGGCCCAGATCGCGCTCGTCGAGCGGCATCGGGGCACCGGCGGCGTGACCAACGGGTTCGTCTCCGGCTTTGGCTACACCGGCAAGATGGCCGTGGCCTCGACCGTCGCCCATGACAGCCACCACATGATCGTGGTTGGCACTGACCGCGAGAACATGGCCCGCGCGGCGAACCGGCTGGCCGAGGTTGGCGGCGGGGTGACGGTGTTTCGCGAGGGCGCGGAAATCGCCCTTGTCGAACTGCCCATCGCCGGGCTGATGAGCGAGGAACATGCCGAAACGGTGGCCGCCAAGGCGGCGCGGATGGTCGCGGCGATGGAGGAATGCGGCTGCTGGCTGAACAACGCCTACATGCAGCACAGCCTTCTGGCCCTTGTGGTGATCCCCGAGCTTCGCATATCCGATCTCGGTCTTGTCGATGTGACCCGTTTCGAAATCACCAATCTGTTCGAGGAGGCTTGATGCAGGCCGATCCCCAGACACTGCCGGTCGTGACCCCGCCCGCGGTCGAAGCGCAGACGTTCGACGATGCCGCCGCCGCGGTGGCCCGGCTCGAAGAGCTCTATGACGAGGCCTGTGCCTTTTTGGCCGAGCGCTTTTCGGAAATCGCCAAGGCCAGCGTGCGCCCGAAAAGCCGGTTCCGGGCCTTCTACCCGGAAATCCGGCTTCACACGATGACTCACGCCCAGGCCGACACGCGCCTTTCCTTCGGCCATGTCGCCGGCCCGGGGATCTATTCGACGACGGTCACCCGCCCCGACCTGTTCCGCAATTACCTCGTCCAGCAGATCGGGCTGCTGATCAGCCATCACGGGGTGCCGGTCACCATCGGGCAATCGCGCACGCCGATTCCGGTGCATTTCGCTGTCGCCGGGCGCGACATCACCGTTCCGCAGGAGGGGGCGATGCCCTTTCCGCTGCGCGACGTGTTCGACGTGCCCGACCTTGCCACGACCAACGATGACATCGTCAACGGTCACGACTATCGGCACGACGATGGCTCGCTGCCGCTGGCGCCGTTTACCGCCCAGCGGATCGACTATTCCCTTGCACGGCTCTCGCATTACACGGCGACCTCGCCGGAGCACTTCCAGAACCACGTCCTGTTTACCAACTACCAGTTCTACGTTTCGGAATTCGAGGCCTACGCCCGGCGGGTGCTGGCCGATCCCGAAACGGGCTACACGGCTCTCGTCGCGCCGGGAAACGCCGTTCTCACAGACCCGGAAGGCGAGTTGCCGCCCCCAGAAAAGCTGCCGCAGATGCCCGCCTATCACCTCAAGCGCGCCGATGGCAGCGGCATCACCCTTGTCAACATCGGTGTCGGCCCGTCGAACGCCAAGACGGCCACCGACCATATCGCCGTTTTGCGCCCCCATGCGTGGCTGATGGTGGGGCACTGCGCCGGGCTGCGCAATTCGCAACGGCTGGGCGATTTCGTGCTCGCCCATGGCTACCTGCGCGAGGACAAGGTGCTCGACGACGACCTGCCCACATGGGTGCCGATCCCGCCGCTGGCCGAGATCCAGAAGGCACTCGAATCGGCGGTGGCCGACGTGACCGAGCTTTCGGGCTACGAACTGAAGAAGATCATGCGCACCGGCACGGTGGCGAGTTTCGACAACCGCAACTGGGAACTGCGCGAACATGCCGGACCGGTCAAGCGCCTCAGCCAGTCGCGCGCCATTGCGCTCGACATGGAAAGCGCCACGATCGCGGCCAACGGCTTTCGGTTCCGGGTGCCCTACGGCACCCTGCTCTGCGTCTCCGACAAGCCGCTTCATGGCGAGCTGAAACTGCCGGGCATGGCCTCGGAATTCTATACGAGCCAGGTCAGCCGGCATCTGCTGATCGGCATACGCGCGATGGAACTGCTGCGCGAGATGCCTCTCGAGCGCATCCACAGCCGGAAGCTCCGGGCTTTCGACGAAACCGCCTTCCTGTAACGGAACCCTTGAAAATCAGGCAAAACCGCAAGAATTTCGGCGCCCCGCCCGAACAAGACATTGTGCGGGTTGGGCAAGTCACGTTAAATGCGGCGAACGAAACCGAATAACGGTACAACCGAGGAGACAGTACATGGCTAAACCGCTGACCAAGACCCAACTCGTTGCCGCGCTGGCCGAAGAAATGGGCACCGACAAGAAGTCCGCCTCGGCGGCGCTCGATGCGATCGGCGCGGTGATCACGCGGGAGGTGTCGGCGGGCGGCGCCGTGACCCTTCCGGGCGTCGGCAAGTTCTACCTGCGCGAGCGCCCCGAGCGGATGGTGCGCAACCCGGCCACCGGCGAGCAGATCAAGAAAGAGGCCGACAAGGTGGTCAAGGTCACCGTGGCCAAGGCCCTCAAGGACGCCGCCAACGGCTGAGCTTGCGGCGCATCGCAAAATCGATCAGGGTCGCCCGATGGCGGCCCTTTTCGTTTGGGGAACCTCGATGCGCATTGATCTTCGATCGGTCCTGATGGGGCTGGCCTTCGTCTTCATGTGGTCGTCGGCCTTTTCCTCGGCGCGGATCATCGTTGCCGCCGCCCCGCCGATCACCTCGCTGGCGATCCGGTTCCTGATCTCGGGCCTTCTGGGGGTGCTGATCGCCGCGCGCCTCGGGCAGACCGTCAGCTTGACCCGCGGGCAATGGATCTCGGTGCTGGTGTTCGGGATCAGCCAGAACGCGCTCTATCTCGGGCTCAACTTCGTGGCCATGCAGTGGATCGAGGCCGGCCTCGCCTCGATCATCGCCTCCTCGATGCCGCTGATCGTTGCCGCCCTCGGCTGGCTGGTGTTCCGCGACCGCCTGCCGCCCGTTGCCATCGCCGGATTGCTGCTGGGCTTTGCCGGTGTCAGCCTCATCATGGGAACACGCATTTCGGGCGGAGTCGACGCAACCGGCGTCGGGCTTTGCGTGATCGCGGCGATCGCACTCGCTGTGGCAACCCTGACGGTGCGCAGCGCCTCGGGCGGCGGAAACCTGATGATGGTGGTGGGGCTTCAGATGCTGGTCGGCGCCATCGTGCTCGCCCCGATCGGGCTGCTCACCGAGCGCTTCGAAATCGCCTGGAGCTGGCCCTTTGCCCTCGCCTTTCTCTACACCACCCTGGTTCCGGGCCTGACGGCGACCTGGGTCTGGTTCTCGCTGGTCGGGCGGATCGGGCCGGTCAACGCCTCGACCTTCCATTTCCTCAACCCCTTCTTCGGCGTGGCCATCGCCGCGGCGCTGCTGGGCGAACGGCTCGGTTGGCTCGACATCGTCGGCGTCGCGGTGATCGCCATCGGCATCCTTGCGGTGCAGCTGTCGAAACCGAAGCCAACGCGTTCGTGAAGATCTGTCAGATGACAAACCCCGCCGCCCGGCTACAGTCGCGCCCATGGACATTGTTCTCGCCTACGCCGCCGGCCTGCTCACCCTGATCAACCCGTGCGTTCTGCCGGTCGTGCCGATCGTGCTGGCGAGCGCCACACAGGCCGACCGGCTCGGCCCGCTGGCCCTGACCGCCGGCATGAGCCTTGCCTTCGTCATCTTCGGGCTTCTGGTCTCGACCGTCGGCTTTTCGATCGGTCTGACCGAGCGCAGCCTCTCGACGGTCGGGGCTGTCCTGATGCTCGGTTTCGGGCTCGTGCTGGTCGTGCCGCGCCTCAACGCCGCCTTCGCCACCGCCACCGCCGGGCTTGCCGCCCGGGCCGATTCGGGCATGGCACGCGGCGGATCGGGCGGGATCGGGGCGCAGTTCCTCGGCGGGCTTCTGCTGGGCGCGGTCTGGAGCCCCTGCATCGGGCCGACCCTCGGCGGCGCCATCGCGCTCGCCGCTCAGGGCGAAAGCCTCGGGCGCGCCGGGCTGGTGATGGCGGGCTATGCGCTGGGCGTCTCGACGTTCATGCTGGCCATCGCCTACGGGCTGCGCGCCACCGCCTTCCACCGCCTTTCGGGCCTTGCCCGCCCCATTCTGGGCTGGGCCTTCATCATCGTCGGCGCGGCGATCCTCGCCGACCTGCCGCGCTATCTCGAAGGCTGGCTGCTGGGCCTGATGCCCGGCTGGCTGGTCGATCTTTCGGTTTCCATCTGAGGAGTTCCCATGAAACGCCGCACCTTCCTTGCCGCCTCTGCCGCCACCGCCCTTCTGCCGACCCTCGGCCGTGCCGAAACGGTCGACTACGTGCCCGGCCTCGTCGACCGGGAACTCGACGCCGGCAAGACGATCCTGCTCGATTTCTATGCCTCCTGGTGCGGCACTTGCCAGGCGCAGCACCGGGTGATCGACGCGCTCAAGGCCGAGAACCCGGCCTACGACGAAAACATCACCTTCATCGTGGTGGACTGGGATACCTACGCACGCTCCGACCTGACCGCCTCGCTGCGCATTCCCCGCCGCTCGACCCTCGTTGCCGTCGGGCCCGACCGGCGCGAGATCGGGCGGATCGTCGCCGGCACGTCGCGCGATGACATCAAGGCGCTGCTTGACGCGGCGCTGGAGGTTGCAACGCGCTAGACCAACAGCGCGATCAACAGGTTGAGGGTGAAGAAGGCGGCGGCGGTTGCCATCAGCTGGGCAAGCGAGGCAAGCCCCTCCTGCCCGACCTCCTGCGCGAACACCGCGTAGATGGTGAACATCGGCATCGCCGCCGAAAGGATGACAGCCGCGCGCAGATCGCCCTCGAGGCCGAGGCCCAGCGCCCCCAGCCCGACAAGCGCCAGCACCGTGAGGGCGGTCTGGCCAAGCAGCTTGCCGGCGGCGATCTGCCCGGCGAGCGCCCTGTTGCCCCGCAGCGGCAGGCCGACAAGGGCGCCGCCGATCACCAGCAGCGCCAGCGCCGCCGCCGAAGCCGCGAGCATCGACGCCACCCGCTCGACGGGACCGGGCAGGGCAACGCCGGTGAACGACACCGCAAGGCCCGCGAGCATGCCGATCATCAGCGGACGGCGGACCACGCCGAGGAGCACCTGCCGCGCGCGGGCGAGCGGATGTGCGGCGCCCGCCGGTTTGCCAAGCTCGATGAGGATCAAGGCCAGCGGGATGATCGCCACCGTCTCGATCAGCATGTTCATGGCGAGGATCCGCCCGGCGAGGTCGGGAAACAGGATCAGCATCAGCGGATAGCCGATGAAGCCCGAGTTCGGGCAGGTCGTGCCCATCACCGCCACGCCGCGGCGGGCCGGGTCGGTTCGGGCCGAAAACCACAGGAAGGCCAGCAGCATCGTGCCCAAGGCGCCGGTGAGGTAGATCGCCATGTAGGAAAGGTTGAACACCTCGCGGATCGGGCTTGAGGCCACGGCCTGAAAGACCAGCGCCGGCAGGGCAAGGTTCATCACGTAGCGGCCGAGCACTTTCATGTCTTCGGGGCGAAACACACCGCGCGCGACGAGCCCGTAGCCCAGCGCCACCATCGCGAAGATCGGAAACGTGATGGCGAGAACCGAGAGCATGTCAGCCGATGCGCCCGCGCGGCCCCTCGCCCACCTGCGCGCGGTGCATCAGCAAATGATCGAGAATGACGCAGGCCGCCATCGCCTCGCCCACCGGCACGGCGCGGATGCCCACGCAGGGGTCATGCCGCCCCTTGGTGACGATCTCGGCAGGCTCGCCCGCCCGGGTGATCGTTCTGCGCGGGGTCAGGATCGAGGACGTCGGCTTCACCGCGAAACGCACGACGATGTCCTGCCCGGTGGAGATGCCCCCGAGGATGCCGCCGGCATGGTTCGAGCTGAACTCCGGTCCGTTCGGCCCCATGGCGATCTCGTCGGCGTTTTCCTCGCCGGTGAGCATTGCCGCCGCCATGCCCTCGCCGATCTCGACGCCCTTGACGGCGTTGATCGACATCATCGCCGCGGCAAGGTCGGTGTCGAGCTTGGCATAGACCGGCGCGCCGAGGCCCGCGGGCGCGCCGCGCACGACCACTTCGACCTCCGCGCCGACCGAGCTTCCGGCCTTGCGCAACCCGTCGAGATAGCCCTCCCATGTCTTCGCCGCTTCGGCATCGGGCACCCAGAAGGGGTTGCGCTCGATCTCGTCCCAGTCGAAGCGGGCGCGGTCGATCTCGTGCTTGCCCATGCGGGTCATGTAACCCCGGATCTCGATGCTTGGGGCCAGCGCCTTCAGCACCGCCCGCGCCAGCCCGCCCGCGGCGACGCGGGCCGCCGTCTCGCGCGCCGAAGAGCGGCCACCACCGCGCGGATCGCGGATGCCGTATTTCAGCCAGTAGGTGATATCGGCATGGCCGGGGCGGAACTTCTCGGCGATGTCCGAATAGTCTTTCGAGCGCTGATCGGTGTTCTCGATCATCAGCTGCACGGGGGTGCCGGTCGTCTCGCCTTCGTAAACGCCGGAGAGGATCTTCACCTGGTCGGGCTCGCGCCGCTGGGTGGTAAAGCGGTTCTGGCCGGGCTTGCGCCGGTCGAGCCAGTGCTGGAGCATCGCCGCATCCAGCTTCACCCCCGGCGGCACGCCGTCGACCGTGGCGCCGAGGGCCGGTCCGTGGCTCTCGCCCCAGGTCGTCACGCGGAAGATGTGTCCGAAAGAATTGAACATGGCCGGCTCCCTTCGGGCCGATGCCTAGCGCGAAGCGGCGGCGCTGACAACGCCGCTCGACATTTCCGCCCCGGCGGGCAAGATGCGCCCATGGCCCGGTTTTCGATCCGCTCCTGCCGCGAAGGCGATCTGCCCGCCGTTCAGGCGATCTATGCCGATGCGGTTCTGAACGGCACGGCGAGCTTTGAAACCGCGCCGCCCGACCTTGCCGAAATGACCCGCCGCTGGCGCGCGCTTCGCGAGGGGGGCTTTCCCTACCTTGTCGCGGTGGATGAAGAAACGGTTCTTGGCTATGCCTATGCCGGCCCCTACCGCCCGCGGCGGGCCTATCGCGCGACGGTGGAAAACTCCGTCTATGTTGCCGCGACGGCGCGGGGGTTGGGGGTCGGCCGGGCGCTGCTGGCCGATCTCGTCGCTGCGGCCACGCAGAGGGGCTTTCGGCAGATGATCGCGGTGATCGGCGACAGCGCCAACGCGGCCTCGATCGCCTTGCACCGCGGCGCCGGATTCGCGCATGTGGGAACCTTCCGCGCCGTCGGCTGGAAGCATGGGCGCTGGCTCGATTCGGTTCTCATGCAGCGTGCCCTCGGGGCGGGCGATGCCGAACCCCTTGCAGATGGTGCGGACAGCGCGTAACGTCGCGGCCACCTCGGGGTGCCCGCACGGGCTGAGACGCAGATGCGAACCCGTTGAACCTGAACCGGTTAGGACCGGCGGAGGGAAGGTTGAGTTCATCCTCGCCCGAACCCGCCCGGCCGAATGGAGGATGACATGAAGACACTCACCATCGCGGCAGGGATCACCTTGGCAGCCGGCGCTGCCGTGGCCGAAACTCCCGTGCTCACCGTCTACACCTACGACAGTTTCGTTTCCGACTGGGGGCCGGGGCCGGCCGTCGAGGCGGCCTTCGAGAAGACCTGCGGGTGCGATCTGAAATTCGTCGCCGTGGGCGACGGGGCCGAGCTCTTGTCGCGCCTGCGGCTCGAGGGCGCCCGCACCGAGGCCGACGTGGCGCTGGGGCTCGATTCGAACCTGATGGCTGCCGCCGCCGAAACCGGCCTTTTCGCCCCGGCCGGCATCGACATTCCGAAACTCGATCTGCCGATCGACTGGACCGACAGCACCTTCCTGCCCTTCGACTGGGGCTGGTTCGCCTTCGTCTACGACAAGACCAAGGTGACGGACGTGCCGAAATCGCTCGATGACCTGGCCACATCGGACCATTCCATCGTCATCGAGGATCCGCGCAGCTCGACCCCGGGGCTGGGCCTCGCGCTCTGGATGCAGGCGGTTTACGGCGATGGCGCCACCGAGGCCTGGGCGAAGCTGAACAAGCGCATCGTCACCGTGACCAAGGGTTGGTCCGAGGCCTACGGGATGTTTCTCGATGGCGAGGCCGACATGGTGCTGTCCTACACCACCTCGCCGGCCTACCACCTGATCGCCGAAAACGACGACAGCAAGGGCGCCTTGGCCTTCGACGAGGGCAACTACATGCAGATCGAGGTTGCCGCGAAACTCGCCGGCACCGACCAGCCGGAGCTGGCCGACAAGTTCCTTGCCTTCATGCTCTCGGACGAATTCCAGTCGATCATTCCGACGACCAACTGGATGTATCCGGCGAAGGTTCCGGCCTCGGGGCTGCCGGAAGGGTTCGAGACCCTGACGAAGCCGGCGAAATCCATCATCTTCCTGGGCGATGAGGCCGAGAAGATGCGCAAGGCGGCTCTCGAGGCATGGCTGGCAGCCGCCGGCCGATAAGACGGCCCCCGGTGCCGGGGCTTCTGGCCCTGGCGCTGGTTCTGCTGGTGACCCTCGGGGCGCTCGCGGCCGTGGCCCTGCGCGCCGAGGGGATCGGCTCTCTTTCCCGAAGCGACTGGCTGGCGGTGCGCTTCACGCTGCTGCAGGCCACGCTTTCGGCGGTTCTCTCCGTTGCTCTGGCAATCCCGGTGGCCCGGGCGCTGGCACGGCGGCGCTTTGCCGGGCGGCGCGCCCTCGTTACCCTGCTCGGCGCGCCTTTCGTTCTGCCGGTGATCGTGGCGGTGCTCGGGCTCATCTCGGTTTTCGGGCAGAACGGACTGGTCAGCCGGGCGCTCGGGCTGTTCGGGCTGCCGCCGCTCTCGATCTACGGTCTGCATGGGGTGGTGCTGGCCCATGTGTTCTTCAACCTGCCCCTCGCCACGCGGCTGATCCTGCAGGGATGGCTGGCAATCCCGGCCGAAAGGTTCCGCCTCGCGGCCTCGCTGGGGTTCGGCCCCGGCGACGTGGCGCGGATCCTCGAGCGGCCGATGCTGCGGCAGGTCGTCCCCGGCGCCTTTCTGGTGATCTTCCTGTTGTGTCTGACCTCCTTTGCCGTGGCGCTTACCCTTGGCGGCGGGCCGCGCGCAACGACGGTCGAACTGGCGATCTACCAGGCCTTCCGCTTCGATTTCGACCTGTCCCGCGCGGCGCTTCTGGCGCTCGTTCAGGTGCTCGTAGCCGGGAGCATTGCGCTCGTCGCCCTGCGCCTCACCCCGCCCGACGGCATCGGTGCCGGGCTCGACCGGGTGGTGACGCGCTGGGACAGCACCGGCCCATGGAGCATCGCGCTCGATGCGGCGGCCATTGCCCTTGCCGGCGCCTTCCTGCTCGTCCCGCTCGCGATGATCGTGCTGAAGGGCGTGGCAGGGCTGGGCAGCCTGCCGGCGTCGGTGTTCCTTGCCGCGGGGCGCTCGCTGGCCGTTGCCCTGGCCTCGATGGCGCTGACCCTCGCACTGGCACTGCCGCTCGCGGCGTGGGTGGTGCGCGGGCGGGCGCGGCTTGTCGATGCGCTGGGCACGATGAGCATCGCCCTGTCGCCGCTGGTGATCGGCACGGGGCTTTTCATCCTGCTGTTCCCGCTGGTTGATCCGGCGCGGGTTGCCTTGCCAGTGACAGCGCTTGTCAATGCCGTGATGTCACTGCCCTTCGCGCTTCGGGCGCTGGTGCCGGCGCTGGGGGCGGTCGAGGCGGCCTTCGGCCCGCTCGCCGATGGGCTGGGCATGAACGGGTTTGCGCGGCTCCGGCTGCTCTGGCTGCCGCGCCTGCGCCGGCCGCTGGGCTTCGTGGCCGGGCTTTCGGCGGCGCTGAGCGTCGGCGATCTGGGGGTTGTCACGCTCTTTGCCAGCCCGGAAGGCGGCACCTTGCCGCTTGCGCTCTACCGGCTGATGGGCGCCTATCGCATGGACGATGCGGCGGCGGCGGCCCTGCTGCTGCTCATCTGTTCGCTGGCGGTGTTCTGGGTTTTCGATCGGGGAGGGCGCGTCGATGCTGACTCTTGAGGGCCTGCGCCTGTGCTGGGAGGGCTGGTCGCTCAGCGCCGAGATGACCATCGGCGAGGGGGCCCGCGTCGGCATTCTCGGCCCTTCCGGCGCCGGCAAATCGACCCTGCTTTCGGCCATTGCCGGCTATCTCGACCCCTGCGAAGGGCGGATCCTCTGGAAGGGGCAGGATCTTGCGGGGCTGGCGCCGGCCGAGCGGCCGGTTTCGATGATCTTTCAGGACAACAACCTCTTCCCGCACCTGACGGCGGCCGAAAACGTCGGCCTCGGTCTGCGCCCCGATCTGCGCCTCTCGCGCGATCAGAAGGCGGCGGTGGAGGGCGCGCTGGAACGGGTCGGTCTGGCGGGGCTTGGAGGGCGCAAGCCGGGGCAGCTGTCCGGCGGGCAGGCGGCCCGGGTGACGCTGGCGCGCACCCTGCTTCGGCGCAAACCGCTGATCCTGCTCGACGAGCCATTCGGGGCGCTTGGCCCGGCGCTGCGGCGCGAAATGCTTTCGCTCGTCGATGAGCTGGCCGAAGACACGGGGGCGACGCTGCTCATGGTCAGCCATGAGCCGAACGATGCACGCGCGATCGCGCGGGAAGTGGTGCTGGTCGC
This sequence comes from Alphaproteobacteria bacterium, assembly GCA_003694465.1. Taxonomy (GTDB): domain Bacteria; phylum Pseudomonadota; class Alphaproteobacteria; order Rhodobacterales; family Rhodobacteraceae; genus RFKM01. Next base: position 6,509 of record RFKM01000074.1, on the reverse strand, counting down.
CGATGGCCTTGCCCATCCGCCGGCGCCGACCGAGGCGATCTTCGCCAATCCCCCCGCGGCGCTGAAGGACTATCTCGGCACATGAAAAGGGCGCCCGTCGGGGCGCCCTTTCCGCGATGTCTTGAAGCCGATCAGAGGTTGGCCTGCTTGCCGCCGTGCTTGATCGGATACCAGAGCTTCTTGTTGGTGAGATAGAGCATCACCGAGAGCAGAAGCAGCAGGGACACGGCGAGAACGCCCGCATGCTTACGTTGCATCATCTTCGGCTCGGCCGTCCACATCAGGAAGGCGGCAACGTCGGTGGCCATCTGCTCGGCGGTTGCCTTGGTGCCGTCGTCATACTCGACAAGACCGTCTTCGAGCTGCGGGGGCATGCGCACCCAGCCGGTCGGGAAGGCCATGTTCTCGTAGAGCGACTGGCCGGCGACTTCCGATTCCTCACCGGTGAAGCCCAGCAGGTAGGCGCGGATGTATTCGGCGCCGCCGATGCCGCGGAACAGTTGGTTGAGGCCGGTGCCATAGGGCCCGTGGAAGCCGGCGCGCGCCTTCGCCATCAGCGAAAGGTCGGGGCCGGCGGCATCGCCGGTGACGGCCGGGAAGTGGTCCGACGGAATCGCCGGCCGGTCGTCGTCGGCTTCCGGGTCGTAGACGGTGAAATGCTCGGCGGCATAGGCCCGCACTTCGTCCTCGGTATAGCCCGGCCCGCCCTTGTCGGCGAGGGTGCGCAGCGGGACGTATTTCAGGCCGTGGCACGCCGAGCAGACCTCGGTGTAGACCTTGAGGCCACGCTGAAGCTGCTTCTGGTCGTAGGTGCCGAAGGGGCCTTCGAAGGAGAAGGCATAATCCTCGACATGGCCATACTTGCCACCGCCCTCATTGGCGAAGGCCGAACCCGGGGTCAGCGCAAGCGCGGCGACCGCAGCGAGGGTGAGTTTCCTGATCATTTCTTCGATCCTCTCTCTTCGCTCACTCTGCCGCCGAGCCAGAGGCTTCGGGGTAGTGGTGGATGAAATCTTCCTCGATGGTCGCCGGCGGGGTCTTGGCCTTTTCGACGAGGCCGAGCACCGGCAGGATGACCAGGAAGTAGGCGAACCAGTAGGTCGCGCCGATCAGCGAGATGTAGTCATAGGGGTGGTTGGTGCCCCGCGAGCCGACCCACATCAGGACGATGAAGTCGATCACCAGCAGGCGGAACCACCACTTGAACGCCGGCCGATAGGCGCCCGAACGCGTCTTCGACGTGTCGAGCCACGGCGCCAGGGCGATCACGATGATCGCACCGAACATCGCCAGAACGCCGAAGAACTTGGCGTCGATGATGCCGCCGGTGATGAAGCTGGCAAACTGCACGGCCCAGACATCGGCGGTAAAGGCGCGCAGGATCGCGTAGAACGGCAGGAAGTACCATTCGGGCACGATATGTGCCGGCGTCGCCAGCGGGTTGGCCTCGATGTAGTTGTCCGGCTCGCCAAAGAAGTTCGGCATGAAGCCGACGATGGCGAAGAACACCAGAAGCACGAGCGCCAGCGCGAACAGGTCCTTGATCACGAAGTAGGGCCAGAACGGCAGCGTGTCCTTCTCGGCCTCTTCCTTCGACCCACGGCGCACTTCAACACCCGTGGGGTTGTTGTTGCCGGTGGTGTGGAAGGCCCAGATGTGAACGGCCACGAGGGCGGCGATCACGAAGGGCAGCAGGTAATGCAGCGAGAAGAAGCGGTTGAGCGCGGCGTTGTCGACGGCCGGTCCGCCCAGCAGCCAGGTCTGGATGTCCGGGCCGATGAAGGGGATCGCGCCGAACAGGCCGGTGATCACCGTGGCGCCCCAGAACGACATCTGCCCCCAAGGCAGCACGTAGCCGAGGAAGCCGGTGGCCATCATCGCCAGGTAGATCAGCATGCCGATGATCCACGTCACTTCGCGCGGGCTCTTGTAGGAGCCGTAGAACAGGCCGCGGAAGATGTGGATATAGACCGCAAAGAAGAACAGCGAGGCGCCGTTGGCGTGCACGTAGCGCAGCATGTGGCCGCCGTTCACGTCGCGCATGATGTGCTCGACCGAGGCGAAGGCCAGATCGACATGCGGGGTGTAGTGCATCACGAGGATGATCCCGGTGACGATCTGCATCACCAGCGCGAAGGCCAGAACGATGCCCCAGATCCACCACCAGTTGAGGTTCTTCGGGGTGGGGATCATCAGCGTGTCATAGGCAAGCGCCACGATCGGGAGGCGCTCATGCAGCCACTTTTCGAACCGGGTCTTCGGTTCGTAGTGGTCGTGAGGAATACCGGACATTGTCAAAAGCCTCCCTTAACCGAGCTTGATGGTGGTGTCGTCGACGAAGGCGGCGACGGGCACCTGCAGGTTGCGCGGCGCGGGGCCCCGGCGGATGCGCGCGGCGGCGTCGTAATGCGAGCCGTGGCAGGGGCAATACCAGCCGTGGTAATCGCCGGCGCCATTGCCGAGCGGAACGCAGCCCAGGTGGGTGCAGACGCCCATGACCACCAGCCACTTGCCTTCCTTGTCGAGGGTGCGGTTGGCGTCCGAGGCATCGGCATCGGGGCCGAGATTGTCGTTGCGGGCGTGCGGATCGACAAGGTCGGCGTTGTCGTCGGCGCGCGCATGAGCGATGTCTTCGGGGCTGCGATGGCGGATGAACACCGGCTTGCCGAGCCATTTCACCGTCAGCTGGGTGCCCTCTTCCACCGAAGAGATGTCAACCCGGATCGAACTCATCGCCCGGACGTCGGCCGAGGGGTTCATCTGGTCGATCAGGGGCCAGACCGCGGCTCCGGCCGCCACGGTGGCCGTCCCGGCCGTGGCATAGTAGAGGAAGTCCCTGCGGCTCCCCTGGTGATCGTCTGCGTGTGACACGAGATCCTCTCCCTTCCTGAGCCGCCGAGTCGCGGCCAAACAGAACCAGAGTGGCGGATTCCTGCCACTCATTGCCGCGGTGTTTAGCGCGGCGAGTCTTTCCAGTCCAGAAGACAATCGCGCACACCTTCAGAATACCGAATGTGTGTTGGTTTTCCGCCGCTCAGAAGGGGCTCGTCCGGCGCATCGACGCACGTTCGGCGAACACGGCGTACCAGTCGTCGAGCGCGCCGCGCCCCGTGCGCCACTCGCGCTCCGGGTGGCGGAAGTCGAGATAGCCCAGCGCGCAACCGATGGCGATCTGCCCGGCGTCGAGCGGGCCGGCAAGGTGGCTCATCCAGCGGTCCGACAGCACGTCGAGAGCATTCTCGATCTTGCCCCATTGCGCCTCGATCCAGCCGTGATCCTGCTTGTCTTCCGGGCGCAGGCGTTTTTCGTAGACCATCAGCACGGCGGCTTCCATGATGCCGTCGCCGGTGGCCTCGAGGGTAAGCGTTTCCCAGATGTGGCTTTCCGGGTAGAGCCCACCCCGAGCGCGGGCGTCGAGATAGCGGGTGATGACCCGGCTGTCGTAAAGGGTGCAGCCCTCGGGGCGGATCAGCGCCGGGATCTTGCGCAACGCATGTTCGGCCGTCACTTCGGCAGCCGGAGCAAGTGGGGTGGTGGCGACCTCGACGAGTTCGACGTCATCGACCAGCCCGAGCTCTTCGAGAACCACCCGAACCTTGCGCACGAAGGGCGAAGCCGGGGAATAGAGCAGCTTGTACATGTCACACCTTCCGCAGGCGGATGCGTCCGAGCGCCGAAGCGTCAATCTCGAGGCCCGGGCCACCTTCGCCGAGCCGGACGACCCGGCGCAGCCGGCCGGTGACGTTGGCTTGCCGGGGCTCGCGCCGCAGCGTCATCCCTTCCGGGAGATCGTCAAGCGCATCTTCCGCCCGCTGGTCGCGCCGCCCCGCCTCGACGCGGCGCGCGATGGCATAGCTGGCAAGGGCAATCGTTCCGTAGCGCAGGGCAAAGGCCGCAAGGGGAGCGATGGGCAGGGGCATGTTATTCTCCTTTACATTCGGAGAGTAGGCCGCATTGCCCCGCATGTCCAGCGGCCGGGCGGCGTCTTACTCGGCCAGCAGCCTGCCGCCCTCGACGCCGGTGATGCGGGCCGAAACGATCTGGCCTTCGGGCCGATCGGCGGCAAAGACCACCTCGGCAAAATGCTCGGTGCGCCCCATCCGCGGGTTTTCCATGAGAACCGCGTGGGTCTTGCCCTGTTGCGCCGCGAGATGGCGGGCAACGGCGGCCTCACCCGCCGCCCGCAACCGCGCCGCCCGCTCGCGAATCGCCTGCCCGTTCACCTGCGGCATCCGGGCGGCCGGCGTGCCCTTGCGCGGCGAATAGGGGAAGACGTGCAGCCATGTCAGCCCGCACTCCTCGACCAGCTTCAGAGACTGCTCGAAATGCGCTTCGGTCTCGGTCGGAAACCCGGCGATGATGTCGGCGCCGAAGGTGATGTCGGGCCGCAGCCGCCGCGCCTCTTCGGCAAAGCGGATCGCGTCCTCGCGCGAATGGCGCCGTTTCATCCGCTTGAGAATGAGATTGTCGCCATGCTGAAGGCTGAGGTGCAGATGCGGCATCAGGCGCGGTTCGGTCGCGATGGCCTGCATCAGGTTCTCGTCGGCCTCGATGGAGTCGATCGACGAGAGCCGCAGCCGGGGCAGATCGGGCACGAGGCGCAGGATGCGCATGACAAGGTCGCCGAAGCGCGGTGCGCCGGGCAGGTCGGCGCCCCAGCTGGTCAGATCGACGCCGGTCAGAACCACCTCGTTGAAGCCCTTGTCGACAAGCCGCCGGATCTGATCGACGACCACCCCCGCCGGGACCGACCGCGAATTGCCCCGCCCGTAGGGGATGATGCAGAAGGTGCAGCGGTGGTCGCAGCCGTTCTGGACCTGCACATAGGCGCGCGAGCGGGTGCCGAAACCGTCGATCAGATGCCCGGCGGTTTCGGTCACCGACATGATGTCGTCGACCTGCACGCGCTCGGTGTCGCCGATCAGCCCGGCCCATGTGCGCGGCGACATCTTCTCGGCATTGCCGATCACCGCGTCGACCTCGTCCATCGCCGCGAAGGTCTCGGGTTCGGTCTGGGCGGCACAGCCGGTGACGACCAGTTTCGCCCCCGGGTTTTCGCGCCGCAGCCGGCGAATTTCCTGCCGCGCCTTGCGCACCGCCTCGGCGGTGACCGCGCAGGTGTTGACGACGACCATGTCTCCGACCCCGGCCTTTGCGGCCAGCGCCTTCATCGCCTCGGTCTCATAGGCGTTGAGCCGGCAGCCGAGGGTCGCGAATACGGGGGGAGAAGCGGTCATGCCAGCGTGCCCGCGAAGTCGTCGGTCAGGACTGCGTCGAAGACATGGGCGGTCGGGCCGGTCATCCAGACGCCGTCTTCGCGCCAGTCGATCGTCAGCCAGCCGCCATCGACCTCGATCCGCACCTTGCGCCCGGTCAGGCCGCGGCGGGCGGCGGCGACGGCGGTTGCGCAGGCGCCGGAGCCGCAGGCGAGGGTGATCCCGGCGCCGCGCTCCCAGACCCGCATCCGGATCTCGTCGGGCCCGCGCACCTCGGCAAACTCGACATTGGTGCGCTGCGGAAAGATCGGGTCGTGCTCGATGCGCGCGCCGATCCCGGCGACATCCACCGCCTCGGCATCCTCGACGAAGAAGATGGCATGGGGGTTGCCCATGCCGACCGCCATCGGCCGGCCGTCGAGCGGGAGGGCATCGGGGTCGACTCCGGGGGCAAGGGCCTGCTCGGCGGCGGCAAGCTGCGGCTGGCCCATGTTGACGGCAATGTCCGCCCCCTCGCGCCGGGCTTCCAGCGTGCCGCGCTCGGTGCGGATGGCGAGCGCATCGCGGCCGGTGTCGTCCATGACGAAACGGGCAACGCAGCGGGTGGCATTGCCACAGGCCTCGGCGCGGCTGCCGTCGGCGTTCCAGAAGTCGATGGCAATGTCGGCCTCGTCGCTGTCGAGAATCTCGGCGAGCTGGTCGAACCCGACGCCCCGGTGCCGGTCGCCAAGGGCGTGGGCAAGGGGCGCGGTGGTCACGGCCCCACGACCCCGTGAATCGATGATCACGAAGTCATTGCCGGCGCCGTGCCATTTCATGAAGGCCAGCGGGGAGGTCTCGCGCGCGGTGTTCATGGGGCGCATATACGCGCGCGGCAGGGATGAATCCAGCCATCGCGCCCTTGGCTGCGCCATGAAACGGGCGATTGCCGCGGGCGGGGCGATTTTTGCCTTGACCCCCCGGGGCTGTAAAGCTACCTAGCCGGCGCAGTGGGCCGTTAGCTCAGTTGGTAGAGCAACTGACTTTTAATCAGTGGGTCGCAGGTTCGAATCCTGCACGGCTCACCACTGAAAACCGCTTCGGGTTCCCGAAAGAGCCGGTTTCGCATTTCCCCGATTTTCGCTGCTGCCCTTGCCGGTTCGAACCGGCACGGAACGAGGCCTCGACCCCGGGCGCGCAGCGACGAATCGGCGCGTTTGAAATCCGCGACCACCCGCCTATCGTCCTGCGACGTCGGGTCTGTTCCCGGGCAACGCAGAGAAATCCTCGAGGTGGGAAAGTGATCGGACGGGT
>RFKM01000073.1 GCA_003694465.1 Alphaproteobacteria bacterium | reverse complement strand
GGGTGTGGGGAAGGGAATAGATCCAAGGTCCTGCCTGATTCCGTCTCTTGCCCCTTCACATTGACGGCCAATGGTTAACGGCAGGTTACCGGCGCCGAAAAAATTTTCGCCCCCTTGTTCGCGCCCTTGTCGGTGCCCGCCTCAGGTGGACGAGCCCCCCACCGTCAGCCCGCCGATGAGCAGCGTCGGCTGGCCGACGCCGACCGGCACCCATTGCCCGGCCTTGCCGCAATTGCCGATACCGGGGTCGAGGGCCATGTCACCCGCGATGGCGCGGATCTGCTTCATGGCCGCCGGCCCGTCGCCGATCAGCGTCGCGCCCTTCAGCGGCGCCCCGATCTTGCCGTTCTTCACCCGGTAGGCCTCGGTGCAGGAAAAGACGAACTTGCCATTGGTGATATCCACCTGACCGCCGCCGAATCCGACGGCATAGATCCCGTCTTTCAGCTCGGAAAGCACCTCCTCGCGGGTGGCGCTGCCGCCTTCCATGATCGTGTTGGTCATCCGCGGCATCGGCGCATGGGCAAAGCTCTCGCGCCGGCCGTTGCCGGTGGGGGCGACGCCCATCAACCGGGCGTTCTGCCGGTCCTGCATGTAGCCCACCAGCACCCCGTCCTCGATCAGCACGGTGCGCGAAGAGGGCGTACCCTCGTCGTCGACGGTGATCGAGCCGCGCCGGTCGGGGAGGGTGCCGTCATCGACCACCGTCACCCCCCTGGCCGCCACCTGCTGGCCGATGAGCCCGGTGAAGGCCGAGGTGCCCTTGCGGTTGAAATCGCCCTCAAGCCCGTGGCCCACCGCCTCGTGCAGCAGGATGCCCGGCCAGCCGGCGCCGAGCACCACGTCCATCTGCCCGGCGGGGGCGGGTTCGGCCTCGAGATTGACCAGCGCGATTCGCAGCGCCTCGTCGACATGGGCCTGCCAGCTCTCGGGGGCCAGAAGCCCCGCCAGCCCGAAGCGTCCGCCGCCGCCGTGGCTGCCGGATTCGCGCCGCCCGTCCTGTTCGACGATGACGCTGACGTTCACCCGAGCCATCGGCCGGGTATCGGCGATCAGCTGGCCGTCGGGGCGCAGGATGGCGATTTCCTGCAGGCTCGCCGAGATTGTCGCCGAGACCTGCACCACCCGCCGGTCGCGCCCGCGGGCATAGGCGTCGATTTCGCGCAGGGTTTCCACCTTCACCGGGAATTCGGAATCCGCCATCGGGTCGGCATCGGTATAGAGGCGGCGATTTGTCGCACCCGGCCCGGCGGCAAGCGTGCCGCCGCCGGCGCCGACGGCGAGGCGCGCGGTTTCGGCGGCCCGGGCGAGGGCGGGCTCGGAAATCTCGGTGGAATGGGCATAACCCACGGTTTCGCCGTTCACGGCCCTCAGCCCGAACCCCTCCGAGGCGTCGTAACTGGCGGTTTTCAGACGCCCGTCATCGAAAACCAGCGCCTCGGAGCGCCGCCGTTCGAGAAACAGTTCGCCGTCTTCGCCGCCGGCGCAGGCCTCGGCCAGCAGGCGCCGGGCGCGCTCTTCGTCAAGATGGGTTTCGAACGGGCGAAAGCTTCGGGACTCGGCCATGGTTTCTCTCGATCTTGGCGCCCGACCCATGCGACAAATTGCATGAGTGTGTCATAATGGCGCAGGTTTTTTCTTGTTCGTCCAGCCCGAATATGGTTTCAGGTGGGCAGGGAGACAACGGGATTGTCCGATAACCGAACGGCAGCCCGGGATTGTGGCGCGCAAAAATGCGCCGGGACAGGAAAAACGGATTGCAAGCGATGAACAAGACCCTGCGGCCTCTGGCCACACTCATGGCAACACTCGCGGCGGGCGCGGCCCATGCCCAGGAGCTCGAGGTGATCGGGCGGCCCCGGTCGGGCCTCATGGGCCTGCAGCCGGCGGCAACCGACATCGCCCGGGCAACCCACATGCTCGACAACATGCTGCTCTGGATCATCGCCGGGGTCGTGGCGCTGGTCGCGCTTCTGATGCTCTGGGTGATCGTGCGCTACAACCGCTTCGCCAACAAGGAGCCGCGCCGATTCTCGCATTACACTCCGGTCGAAATCATCTGGACCCTCGGCCCGGTGCTGATTCTGGTGTTCATCGGCGCCAACTCGCTGCCGGTGCTGTTCAAGCAGGAGGAAATCCCGGCTGGCGACGTGGTGATCAAGGCCACCGGCAACCAGTGGTACTGGAGCTACGAATACCCCGACGAAGGCTTCGGCTTCGACGCCTTCCTGCTGCAGAAGGACGAGTTGGCCGATCATGGCTATTCGCCCGACCTTTACCTGCTGGCCACCGACAACGCCGTCGTGGTGCCCACCGGCAAGAAGATCGTCGTGCAGGTCACCGGCGCCGACGTGATCCATTCCTGGACGGTTCCGGCCTTCGGGGTGAAGCAGGACGCGGTGCCCGGCCGGCTTGCCGAACTGTGGTTCACCGTCGATCCGGGCATGGAAGGGATCTATTTCGGCCAGTGCTCCGAGCTTTGCGGCAAGGACCACGCCTACATGCCGATCACCGTCAAGGCGGTGACGCCGGAAGACTACGAGAAGTGGCTTGCCAAGGCCCGCGAGGAATTCGCCGGCACCCCGTCCACGATCACCGTGGCCTCGGCCGAGTGATCGGGCGGGCAGCGGGAGCAGACGCATGAGCGACGTGCGCGGTTACGAGGCCACCGGCGAGGGGCGCGGGGAAGAAGCCACCTTCGGCGACTTCTTCGCCCTGCTCAAGCCGCGGGTGATGTCGCTCGTCGTCTTCACCGCGCTGGTCGGGCTGCTGGTGGCGCCGCAGCCGGTGCACCCGGTGGTGGGGCTGGCGGCGATCCTGTTCATCGCCGTGGGCGGCGGCGCCTCCGGGGCGCTGAACATGTGGTGGGATGCCGACATCGACCGGCTGATGCGCCGCACGCAAAAGCGCCCCATTCCCGCCGGCAAGCTCACCGAGGGCGACGCGCTGGCCCTCGGCATCGCCCTCAGCGGGCTTTCGGTGTTGATGCTGTTTCTCGTCGCCGGACCGGTGGCGGCGGGGCTTCTGGCCTTCACCATCTTCTTCTACGTCGTCATCTACACGATGTGGCTCAAGCGCCTGACGCCCCAGAACATCGTCATCGGCGGCGCGGCCGGGGCCTTCCCGCCGATGATCGGCTGGGCGGTGGCCACCGGGGGCATCAGCCTCGAATCGGTGCTGATGTT
>RFKM01000072.1 GCA_003694465.1 Alphaproteobacteria bacterium | reverse complement strand
GCCCCCGCCGCCTCGGCAATCGCCCGGACGATCGAAAGGCCAAGGCCCGAGCCTTCGGCCTCGGTGGCGCCGCGACGGAAGGGTTCGGTCAGCTCGGCGAGGGTCTCGGCGGGGACCGGGGCGCAATCGTTGCGGACCGTGATCGTGCCATCGCCCAGAACCTCGACCTCGACCGGATGATCGGCGCTGCCGTGGGCTAGGGCGTTCTCGACCAGATTGCGCAGGAGGATCGCGTAGGCATCGGGGTTGATCGCCGCCCTGACGTCGCCGTCGGGCAGACGCAGCTCGACGCGACCGGCGCCGCGTGTCCGGGCCAGTTCGTCGATCACCAGCCGCACCACGGCGCCAAGGTCCTGAACCTCGCCGGACACCACCGCCGCCCCTTCGGCCCGCGACAGTTGCAACAGCTTTTCGGAAAGCCGCGCCAGCCGCGTCAGCGCGCCGGCGATCTGATTCGCGCGCTCGGCGGTCTGGGGCGATTCGGCCTCCTGCACCAGCCTCTGGGCCTGGGCAATGGCGGCCGCGATCGGGGTGCGCAGCTCGTGGGCGGCGTTGGAGGCAAAGCGCCGCTCGGCCTCCAGCGCCGCCGAGAGCCGCGCCATCAGCGCATTGACCGACTCGACGATCACGGCAAATTCCCGCGCCACGCCCTCGGTTGAGATGGGCGTGAGGTCACCCTGTCCGCGGCGTTCGATCTGCGCGCCGAGGCGGGCAATGACCCGCAATTCCCACCGGAGGGCAAGGGCGATCAGCGCGAGGCTGAAGGGCAGGACGGCGAAAATCGGCGTCAGGAGTCGCAACGCCGCGTCGCGCAGCAGAGTGAAGCGGACGCTGTCGTTCTCCATCACCGTCATGGTCAGCTTTCCCTTGAGGGCGCTCAGAGAATACATGTGAAACCCCGCTTCCTCGGAAAAGCCCGTAATCCCGACCGGGGGAAGGGGCTGGCCCTCGTAGCTGCGGCTGGCCAGAAGGATGCGCCCGGTTTCGTCGCGCACGACGTAGGTCAGCCGCCCCGGCTCGCTGCTCTTGCTGAAGTCGGCGATGATCTGGGCGGTGCCGTCGTCTGCGCGCTCGAAGATGTGCACCATGGCCAGCGGCATGAGCCGTTCGGCGGCCGCTTTCAGGCCAAGGTCGATGTCGCGGTCGATCGAGGTTTCGAGCGCCAGCAACGACCAGATCACCGCCGCCAGCCAGGCCACCACAACGCCGCCCCCGATCCACAGCGCGAGGCGCCGCCTGAGGCTGGGCCCGCGGGTCATTCGGCGCTGCCCAGCCGGTAGCCCAGCCCGCGCTGGGTTTCGACGATGTTGCGCCCGAGCTTCTTGCGCAGGCGCGAGACATGCGCCTCGATCGCGTTGCTGTCGACCTCGTCGTCGAACGAATAGAGCCGCTCTTCGAGGTCGGACTTGCTGAAGAGCCGATTCGGTTGCTGGACGAAGGTTTCCAGCAGGGTCCATTCGCGCGCGGTGAGCGAGACCGGTTTGCCACCCCGCCGCACCTGCCGGGCGGAAAGGTCGATCTCGAGCGCGCCATGGGTGATGGTCGGGTTCGGATTGCCCGCATAGCGCCGGGCCACGGCGGCGATCCGGGCGCTGAGCTCGGCAAGGTCGAACGGCTTGACGAGGTAATCGTCGGCGCCGGCATTGAGCCCCTCGATCCGGTCGGAAATCTGGTCGAGCGCGGTGAGGATGATGACCGGGGTCTTGTTCCCGTCGCCGCGCAGCTTGCGCAGGAACCGCACCCCCAGCCCGTCGGGCAGCATCAGGTCGAGCAGGATCAGCCCGTAATCCGCCACGGCAAGATGGTCCGCCGCCTCATCGAGTCGGGTGACCCAGTCCACCGGGTGGCCATCGGCGCCGATCTGGTCGCGCACGGCGGCGCCCAGCACGGTATCGTCTTCGACAAGAAGAATTCTCATGAAAATCCGCTGCCCAAAACCGTGGCTTTTCAACAGGTTACATGGCGCCTTTGGGCGCCATGCCGAAGATTACACGAAACTGACGAACTTTCTCAACCGGTTTCAGGAAGGTGTCAGACTCGGGGGACATATCTGCCTCATCGAAACGACGGCCAGAGACAAACGGCCAGACAAAAGGAGAGACAGACATGAAAAAGTTCATCATCATCGCGGCGACCATGGTTTCCTTCGCGGCCACGGGTTCGGCCTTTGCCGACAGCGACGATCACGGCGGCCGGGGCGACAATGACGACAACCGCGGCGGTTTCGTCATGAACAGCGGCCAGAACGCCGGCGGCGGCGGCAACTTCTTCTGCCAGCTGTTCCCGGGCATCCAGGGCTGCCCGGTCAACGCGGCGAACGGTCAGGGCGGCGGCGCCGGCTGGGGTGACGGCGACAGCGACAGCGACGGCTGGGGTGGCGGCGATGACGACGACGGCGGCCGTGGCCCGGCGCCGCAGCCCTCGACCCCGCCCTCGAACGGCCTCTTCGCCGGCGGTGCGGCCAAAGTGATCAGCAACTGAGGCCCTGAAAATTTGACACGGGATCGTCAGACAATCGTAAGGTTGTCCGGCGATCTTGTGTTTCGGGGAGGGGCTTGTCACACCCTTGCCCAGGGGACACATCAACAAGGACACTCGACATGAAACGCCAGCCGCGCCGGTTTCCAAAGCCTGCCACCCGTCTTGCCCTG
>RFKM01000071.1 GCA_003694465.1 Alphaproteobacteria bacterium | reverse complement strand
GTTGGAAAGGTCTTCGTCGGTCACCGCCTGCACGCCGCCGGTGCATTCGGTCACGTCCTGCCCGGTCATCTCGAAATGCACCCCGCCGGGGATCGTCCCCATTTCGCGGTGGACGGCGAAGAATTCCTGCACCTCTTTCAGCACCGAGTCGAACGGGCGGGTCTTGAAGCCCGAGGCCGACTTGATGGTGTTGCCGTGCATCGGATCGCACGACCAGACCACCTCGGCGCCCTCTTCCTGCACCGCCTCGATGAGGCGCGGCAGATGCTCCTCGACATGCCCGGCCCCGAACCGCGCGATCAGCGTCAGACGCCCCGGCTCGTTCTCGGGGTTGAGCCGTTCCATCAGGCGCTTGAGATCGTCCTTGGTGGTGGTCGGGCCGGTCTTCAGCCCGATCGGGTTGATCACCCCGCGGGCAAATTCGACGTGCGCGCCGTCGGGCTGGCGGGTGCGATCGCCGATCCAGAGCATGTGGCCCGAACCCGCGACCACCTGCCCGGTGGTCGAATCGACCCGCGTCAACGCCTCTTCGTATTCAAGCAGCAGCGCCTCGTGGGAGACGTAGAAATCGACGGTGCGCAGCGCCCAGTTCGATTCGCTGTCGAGCCCGGCGGCCTTCATGAAATCGAGCGTGTCGGAAATCCGCGCCGCCATTTCCCGGAAGCGCTCGGCCTCGTCCTGCTCGGTAAAGCCCAGCGTCCAGGCATGCACCTGGTGCACGTCGGCATAGCCGCCGGTCGAGAAGGCCCGCAGCAGGTTGAGCGAAGCGGCGGCCTGGGTATAGGCCTGCAGCATCCGGTTCGGATCGGGCTCGCGCGCCTCGGGGCTGGGGGCGAGATCGTTGATGATGTCGCCGCGGTAGGAGGGCAGCTCGGTGCCGTTCACCGTCTCGAACGGGGCCGAACGGGGCTTGGCGAACTGGCCGGCCATGCGCCCGACCTTGATCACCGGCACCTTGGCGCCATAGGTCAGCACCATCGCCATCTGCAGCATCACCTTGAAGGTGTCGCGGATCGTGTCGGCCGAAAACTCGGCAAAGCTCTCGGCGCAGTCGCCCCCCTGCAGCAGGAAGGCCTCGCCCCGCGCCGCCTTGGCCAGTTCCGCCTTGAGACGGCGCGCCTCCCCGGCAAAGACCAGCGGCGGATAACCCGAAAGCTTCTTCTCCACCGCCGCCAGCGCCTCGGCATCCCGATACTCGGGCATCTGCACCCGCGGGCGGGAACGCCAGGAAGATTTGGTCCAATCGGTCATTGCCGTCTCTCCGTCTCGTGCCTGCCGCCCGCGCGCTGCCGCGCGCGGGGGCGTTGTGGTCCGGCTGATATAGTCCGCCTTCGCCGCATGTGCAAAAGAAACTTGGCCCGCGCGCGACGCCTGCCCCCTTGCCGATCTTGCGAAGCCGGGGCAAAGCTGCTGTGCTGGAACGCACCATCGTGCAGGAGACGACCTTGCCCAAGACCGCCCGCCCCGGCCCATCGGCAGACGAGACGACACGCCGCTTCGTCTTCGCCCTGCTCGACCGGTTCACCCTGCTCTCGCTGGCCGGGGCGCTCGATGCGCTGCGTCTGGCCAACCGGGCGCTGGGGCGCAACGCCTATGAATGGAAACTGGCCGGCGAGGATGGCGCCTTCGCCACCAGCTCGACGGGCACGCGCATCGCCCTCGACACGGACTTCGCGGAGCTGCGCCATTCCGACACGCTGATCGTCGTCGGCGGCGAACGGGTGCAAGACGCCACGACCCCCGCGCTCCTTGCCTGGCTGCGGCGCGAGGCTCGCCGCGGGGTGCGCCTCGGCGCCTTCTGCACCGGCACCCACGCCCTTGCCCGCGCGGGCCTCATAGACGGGCGGCGCGCCACCATCCACTGGGAAAACCACGACGGCTTCGCCGAGGAATTCCCCGATGTCGAGCTGGCCCGTTCGGTCTTCGTGCTCGACGGCAACCGCCTCACCTCGGCCGGCGGCACCGCCTCGATCGACCTGATGCTCGCCCTCGTCGCCCGCGACCACGGCCCCGACATCGCCAATGCCGTCGCCGACCAGCAGATCTACACCCAGATCCGCACCGACCGCGACCAGCAGCGCCTGTCGGTTCCCACGCGCATCGGCGTGCGCCACCCCAAGCTCGCTCAGGTGATCCGCGAGATGGAGGCCAATATCGAAGAGCCCGTCAGCCCCGCGGAACTCGCAAAACAGGTCGGCCTCTCCACCCGCCAGCTCGAACGGCTCTTCCGCCGCTATCTCAACCGCTCGCCGAAACGCTATTACATGGAATTGCGCCTCGCCCGAGCGCGCAACCTCCTGATGCAGACCGACATGAGCGTCATCAACGTGGCGCTCGCCTGCGGCTTCACCTCGCCCTCGCATTTCTCGAAATGCTACCGCGCCCATTACGACACCACCCCCTACCGCGAGCGCGGCAGCCAGGCGAGCGCCGAGAAGGCCTGAGCGCGCCCCAACCGCCCGCGCGCCCTTTCATCTTTCAGGCAAATATCCCGGGGGTCACAGGGGGCAGAGCCCCCTTGCGCCTTTGCCCCGCGCCCCCCGGGTTGAACGGCGGCGCCGCGACCCCATATCGCGGACAAGCCCGATCGCGCGCCACCCGCCCCCCCGCGGCGAACCGCCCCGACATG
>RFKM01000070.1 GCA_003694465.1 Alphaproteobacteria bacterium | reverse complement strand
CCCCAGAACCACACGAATCTAGATTCCCGGATTCCGGGATACGTGGACCCCGAACCACACGAATCTAGATTCCCGGATTCCTGGACACGTGGACCGCGAACCGCACGAATCTAGATTCCTGGATTCCGTGATACGTGGACCCCAGAACCACACGAATCTAGATTCCCGGATTCCTGGACACGTGGACCGCGAACCACACGAATCTAGATTCCTGGATTCCGTGATACGTGGACCCCGAACCACACGAATCTAGATTTCCGGATTCCGTGTCTCCCGTCTCCCTGAACCACACGAATCCAGTTTCCTGGAGTCCGGGGGCATCCTGAGCCCCGCCCTCCGCCAGCCTGTCCGGGCGCTTCTTCTTTCGCCCTTCGCGGTCCGCCCCGCCCTTCAGGCGCAATCCGACCGGGCGCTCCCCTCCCCCGGCACACCCCTCGTGGCTCGAGATTGCGCCCTACGTGCGGAACATCGGCGGCCGGGCGTCCATCCACGCCCCGCCGGCCCGGGCGCTGGCAACGGCCGTGTGCACCGCCGCCATCGACCGCAGGCCGTCCTCGGCGCCGGGCAGCCCGTCGCGCGTCGCGCCGCGGATCGCATCGGCGAGATCGACATAGATATTGGCAACGGCGAGCGGGAAGCCCTCGGGATGGGCAATCGGCACGCGGCTGAGGCGCGCCGCCTCGTCCGACAACCCGGCCTCGCCCTTCTCGATGATCTGGGTGCGCCCGCCCACCGGGGTGTAGTAGAGCTGGTTGGGCTGTTCTGATGCCCAGCGCAAACCGCCGGTCTCGCCGAATACCTGAATGTCGAACCCGTGCTGGCGGCCAATCGCCACCGAGGATGTCCAGAGCCGCCCGACGGTGCCACCTTCCATGCGGAAATTGACCATGGCGTCGTCTTCCAGCTCCCGCGAGGGGATGGTCGAGGCGAAATCGGCCGACAGGCTGCGCACCTCGTCATCGCAGATGAAACTCGCCATGTGGAGGGCGTGAATGCCGCAATCGGCAAACTGGCCCGAGACCCCGGCCATGGCCGGGTCGTAGCGCCAGCGCACGCGCGGATTGTCGGCATCGGTCGCGTCGCCGTGGTGGCCGTGGGAAAAATTCGTCACGACCAGACGCACCTTGCCGATCTCGCCCGCCCGCACCATGGCGCGGGCCTCGCGCACCATCGGATAGGCCGAATAGGCATAGTTCACCGCCAGGATCTTCCCCGACGCCCGGGCGACGCGCACGATCTCCTCGCCCTCTTCGACGCTCATCGTCATGGGCTTTTCGCACAAGACGTGGAACCCGGCTTCAAGGAAGGCCTTGGTGATCTCGAAATGGGTGGCGTTGGGCGTGGCTACCGTCACGAGGTCGACCCGGTCGTCGCGCCCGCGCTCGCCTTCGAGCATCTCGCGCCAGTCGCCATAGGCGCGATCGTCGGCAATGCCGAGCCGGCGCGCATAATCCCGCCCGGCCTCGGGGCGATGATCGAGCGCGCCGGCGACGAATTCGAACAATCCGTCGGCCTGCGCGCCGAGCCGATGCGCCGGGCCGATCTGGCTGCCCTCGCCGCCGCCGATCATCCCCCATTTGAGCTTCGTCATGCCTCGTTTCTCCTCAGACTTGCGTGACCCTGGTCCAGGCGCCGTCGCGCGCCGACGCCAGCGCTGCCTCCACCACTTCGGCCACCGCCAACCCATCGCGAAAGGTGGGCCAGACCGGCGCGCCGGTTTCGATGGCGGTGAGAAAATCCTTCGCCTCGATGATGATCTGGTCCTGATAGCCCGTCCCGTGGCCCGGTCCCTGGCAGAAGGCGGCATAATCGGGGTGCGCGGGGCCGGTCAGAATCTTGCGAAAACCGCGCTCGGGCTCCGGGTCGTCGGTGCGGTAGAGCCAGAGCGCGTTCTGGTCTTCCTGATCGAAGCGGATCGCGCCCCGGGTGCCGTGGATCTCGTAGGCATAGCCCATCTTGCGGCCGGTGGCGATGCGGCTGGCGTAGATGTGCCCCTTCACGCCATTGGCAAAGCGGCACATGATCTGGGCGTGATCGTCATTGGTCACCGTGCCGCCGGGGCGGGTGCGGTGGACGGTTTCGACCTCGGCCAGAACGCTTTCGATCGGCCCCATGAGCGCCAGCGCGGCGTTGATCGGATGCGGGGCCAGATCGCCGAGGTTCCCGTTCGCGCGCCCCGCGCAGCGCCAGTTGAACGGGATCGAAGGATCGGCCAGGAAATCTTCCGTGTGTTCGCCGCGAAACCAGGTGACCTGGCCGATCGCGCCTTCGGCGAGCAGCTTGCGGGCAAATTGCGTCGCCGGGGTGCGGCTGTAGTTGAAGCCGACCATGTTGGCCACGCCCGCCGCTTCGGCCGCCGCCGTCATTGCCCGCGCGGCCGCGAGGCTGTCGCCGAGGGGCTTTTCGCAAAAGACCGGCTTGCCGCGCGCGAAAGCCGCTTCGGCAATCTCGCGGTGGGTCGCCTGCGGCGTGGCGATGATCACCGCCTCGACGGCCGGGTCGTCCACGAGGGCGCGCCAGTCGGGCGCGGCGCGGGCGAAGCCGAAGGCGGCGCGGTAGCGCTCGGCGCTCTCGGGGCTCGAGGCGGCCACCATTTCGAGCCGCGGGCGCAGCGCCGTGTCGAACACCGCGCCGACCGCCGACATGGCCACGGCATGCGCCTTGCCCATGTAGCCGCCACCGACGATTCCAATCCCGATCCGTGTCATTCCGGCCGCCGTCTAATGAAGGTCCGATCCGGCGCGCCTGGGTGTTGCAACCGGTTGCAAATCAATGTAGCCTTCGACTGCAACACAGGCAAGCCCGAATTGCAGGCGGGCGCGGAAAGATCGAGATCGGACCCGGGGAACAGATGGAAAAGGTGCTGCAAGGCATACGCCAGAAGCGGTTTGTGGTGTTCGGCCGCGCGGGCATGGACATGTTTGCCGAACCCGTCGGCGTGAAGAGCGAACACGCCGAAACCTTCCGCGCCGATCTGGGCGGCTCGTCGGCGAATATCTGCGCCGGGCTCGTCAAGCTCGGCGCGCGGGCGGCACTGGTGACATCGGTGTCCGACGATGCCGTCGGCCGCTTCTGCCTCAACCGGCTGGCGCATTACGGCGTCGACACCCGCCACGTGCGCGCGGTCGGGGGCGAGGCGCGCACCTCGCTGGCCATCTACGAGAGCACGATGGAGGACTTCCAGAACGTGATCTACCGCAACGGCGCGGCGGATTTTCAGGTCACCGAAGCGGATGTGGACGCGGTCGATTACGCCGCTTACGGCGCGCTGATCACCGCCGGCACCGTCTTTGCCGCCGACCCTTCGCGCTCGTCCACCTTCCGCGCCTTCGACCATGCCCGCAAGGCCGGCCTGCCGGTGATCTTCGACATCGACTACCGCCCCTACACCTGGCCCTCGCCCGAGGTCGCCTCGGCGGTGCTCACCCGGGCCGCCGAAGAAAGCGACATGATCGTCGGAAACGACGAGGAATTCGGCTTCATGGCCGGCGGCTTCGACAGGGGGCTCGACAAGGCGCGGGCCCTGGCCGCCGAGGGCCGGGTGGTGATCTACAAGATGGGCCATCAGGGGGCGATCACCCTGGCCGGCGGCGAAGAGATTCGCACCGGGATCTTTCCCGTCACCGCCGTGAAGCCGAACGGCGCCGGCGACAGTTTCCTTGCCGGGCTGCTGGCCGGGCTGGCCGAGGGGCGCGAGATGCGCGAGGCGGTCCTGCGCGGGTCGGCCTGCGCGGCGATCGTCGTCTCCCGCCCCGGATGCGCCCCGGCGATGCCGACCACCGAAGCTCTCGAGACCTTTCTCGCCAACCACCCCGGGCCGACCGAGCCCGAAGGAGGCCCTCATGCACATTCCGCCCTATGACAACCGCAATGCGCCGATCGTCGATGTCGACGATGCGCATGTGCCCCTCGTCTACTTCAACATCGTCAAGCTCAAGCAGGGCGAGGCCTTCGAGTATCGCGTGCCGGGCTACGAGACCTGCATCGTTCCGGCGACGGGCACCGTCGATGTCGATGTCGAGGGCGCCCGCTTCGACGCGCTGGGTGGGCGCGGCGTCGATGTCTGGGATGGCGAGCCGCAGGGGGTCTATGTGCCGACCGGGGCGAAGGCGACGATGGTCTGCACCTCCCCCACCGCCGAGGTGTTCGTCGCCGGGGCGAAATTCGACAAGGTGCTCGAGCCTTTCGACGTGCGCGAGCACGACCTCGTGCAATACGGATCGGACGAGACCAAGACCCACCGCAAGATCAAGCATATCCTCGGCCAGAAGCACCACGACAGGGTGGGCAGGCTCCTCGTGAGCGAGCTTTACACCGTCGGGGCCGGCGGCTGGTCGGGCTTTCCCTCGCACAAGCACGACACCGACCGCCTGCCGATCGAGACGCGCCACGATGAATGTTACAATTTCCGCTTCCGCCCGGACCACGGCTCGGGCCTGCAGATGCTCCAGCGGGTCGATAACGAGGTGGGCGACGCCTACCACATCGTCAACGGCTCGACAGTGCTGATCGACAAGGGCTATCACCCCTGCTGCGTGCTGCCGGGCTACGAGATGTATTATTTCACCATCCTCGGCGGGCTCAGCCAGCGCCCGCTCGTGCAATATTTCCAGCCCACCCACGCCGACCAGCTCGAGACGATCCCCGGCATCAAGGACATGATTGCGAAATTCAAATGAGCCTTGCGACCCTTGACGACGTTCTGCAACCAGCCATGCGCGGCGGTTACGCCGTGGCCGGGCTTGTCACCCTCGGCTGGGAAGACATGCGCGCCTATGTCGCCGCCGCCGAGGCCGAAGGCGTGCCGGTGATCCTGCAGGCCGGCCCCTCGTGCCGGGCGCACACGCCGCTGCCGATCCTCGGCAAGATGTTCCGCCACCTTGCCGAGCACGCGCGCGTGCCGGTGGTGGCGCATCTCGATCATGGCTACAGCTACGAGGACTGCGCCGAAGCCCTCGACAGCGGCTTCACCTCGCTGATGTTCGACGGCTCGCGCCTTTCGCTGGACGAGAATATCGAACAGACGGCGCGGGTGGCCGAACTGGCGCATGGCGCGGGCATTTCCTGCGAGGGCGAGATCGGCTTCGTCGGCTATGCGCGGGGCGAGGCCTCGGCGGGCACCGATCCGGCCGAAGCGGCGCGCTTTGCCCGCGAGAGCGGCGTCGATGCGATGGCGATCTCGGTCGGCAACGTGCATTTGCAGCAGGACCGCGAAGGCGGGCTGGACGAGGCGCGCATCCGCGCCATCGAGGCGGTGACCGACGTGCCGCTGGTGATCCACGGCGGGTCGGGCGTGCCGATGGCGCAGCGCAGATCGCTGGCCCGCGGCTCGAAGATCTGCAAGTTCAACATCGGCACCGAGCTGCGCATGGCCTTCGGAGCGGCGCTGCGCGCGGCGGTGAACCGCGACCCGGACCGGTTCGACCGGGTGCAGATCCTCTCCGAAACCCATGAGCCGCTCGTTGCCGCCACCCGCGCGGTCCTGCGCGCACTGAAACCGGACGCGGAGCGCGCCTGAAACGGGCCCGCTTCATGCCGCCCAGACGGCGGGGGCGCGCGTTTGCGTTCGCAACTCATGCAGCTGACGATCCGGAACCCATGGTCATCATGGCCCGGCGCCTCATGGCGGCTCAGACGCTCCGTGCCCCCGTCCGCCGGCCCGATT
>RFKM01000069.1 GCA_003694465.1 Alphaproteobacteria bacterium | reverse complement strand
TGGGTCAACGTCCATCCGCGCTCTTCCAGCACCCGCTGGATCGGCCAGACCTCCGGCGCGTCGAACAGCGCCGTCGCCCCGCTTGCCGCGTCATGGACGAGGAAGGCGTAGTTGTCGGCAAGGCAGGGAATGGTGACGAGTTCGAGCTGCATGGCATTTTCCTTCTTTCGATCGATGTTGCCGAAAGCCACGCCCCGGTGCAACCTGTTCCCATGACGGGAGAGAGGCCCCATCCCACCCTGCACAGCAATGCCGCGCCCACCGGCGACGGCCGCCTTTCGGCGCCCTCGGCGACGCGCAACGCCCCGGCGATCGTCAAGGCGCTGGTGCCGTTGATGCCGGCCGAGGGGGTGGTGCTGGAGATCGCCTCGGGCACCGGCGAACATGCCGTGGCGCTGGCGCGGGCCTTGCCGGGGTGCATCTGGCAGCCCAGCGACATCGCCCCCGAAAGGCTGGTCAGCATCGACGCCTGGCGGGCCGCCGAGGGGGTTGCGAACATGCGCGTGGCCATCGCGCTCGACGCCACCCGCCCCGACTGGGCCTTCGGCCCGGTGGCGGCGGTCTACCTGTCGAACCTGCTTCACCTTCTGCCGACGGGTGCGGGCGAAAACGTCGTTTCCGGCGCGGCGCGGTCGCTGCGGCCCGGCGGGCGCTTCTTCATCTATGGCCCTTTCCGAGAGGGTGGGCGGTTCCGGTCGGAGGGCGACGCGCGCTTTCACGACAGCCTGACCCGCTCCGACCCGGAGATCGGCTACAAGGATGTCGAATGGGTTCTCGCGGTGGCAGCGGCGGCGGGGCTGAAGCCCCTTGCCCGGGTCGAGATGCCGGCCAACAACCTCATTCTCGCCTTCGAGCGCCCCGCGACCTGACCGGTGCCCCGAACAGGGGCGCTGGCATGTGCCGGCAAATGGGGTAGGGTGCCGGCATGTATCTCGACGTGCGCGATCTCAAGACCTTCTATTACCGTTCGGCCCTCGGGCGCGCGGCGCAACGGGCGGTGCGCGAGCCGCTGCGCCAGTGGTGGGCCGACACCAAGGGGCAGACGGTGGTCGGGTTCGGCTTCGCTGCGCCGCTGCTGCGGCCCTTTCTGGGCGAGGCGCGGCGGGTGATCGCGCTGATGCCGGCAGCCCAGGGGGCGATGCCGTGGCCGGCGGGGCAGCCCAACGTTACCGTCCTGACCGAGGAATCGCTCTGGCCGGTCGACACCGGCGCCGCCGACCGGCTGGTGCTCATGCACGGGCTGGAGAACGCCAGCAACCCCGACGGTGTTTTGCAGGAAGCGAGCCGCGCCCTCGGGCCGGGCGGGCGCATGGTGATTGTCGTGCCGAACCGGGCCGGGCTGTGGTCGCGCTCCGACGCGACGCCCTTCGGCTTCGGCCGGCCCTATACGCCCGGGCAGCTCGAGGCGCTGCTGCGCTGGCACGGGTTCAGCGTCGAGCGGCACACGGCGGTGCTCTTCCAGCCGCCGTCGGCGCGGCGCTTCTGGCTGAAGATCGGCGCCGTGTGGGAGCGCGCCGGCCACAGCCTGCCGCTTGCCCTTGCCGGCGGCGTGCTGATGACCGAGGTGGTCAAGCAGGTTCCGGCGCCGCGCCGCCCGGGGCTGGGCGCGCGGGTGCGCCGCCCGCTCGGCGTGTTCGACGGCCTCGCGCTGCCCGAGCCCTCGCGCCGGGCCTGAGGCGCAGATTCGCCGTTGCGCGAGGCTGATCCGCCACGCCTAGCGCGTCCGATCGTCGCATCGGCTGCCCCGTGTGTTGGCATTTCAACAACATATCCGGGCTTTTCCGGGTGTTGGCGTTAAACCCGCGCAACGGTGTTGCGAGAGGGGGGCACCTCTGCTAGACCCACGCCGAATTTCAAGTCGTCCGCGTTCGAGCGGCGTCGAAAGGGGCTGCTCCTCTTGTCTTGACCGGGCTTTTGCCCGGCCCGGGTCTGGGGGGCTCATGAATCGGAAGGGTGGACGTGTCCGATACTTCGATATCCACAGGCATTGCCCAGCGCTACGCGACGGCAGTGTTCGAACTGGCGCGGGAAGAGAAGCTTCTCGACGCCCTCGAGAAAGATCTCGACACGCTCGAGACCGCGCTTGCCGAAAGCGCCGAGTTCGCGGCGATGATCCGTTCGCCGATCTATTCGCGCGAAGAGATGGCAGCGGCGGTCACGGCGCTGGCGAAGAAGATGTCGCTCTCGGCGCCGATGACCGGCGCGCTGGGTGTCATGGCCGAGAAGCGGCGCCTGTTCGTGCTGCCGCGCTTCATCGAGGCGCTGCGCGCCGAGATCGCCGAGGCCAAGGGCGAGGTGACCGCCGAGGTCGTCGCCGCCAAGGCCATGACCAAGGCGCAACAGGACAAGCTTGCCAAGGCCCTCAAGGCCAGCGTCGGCAAGAATGTGAAGATCAATCTGGCCGTCGATGAAAGCCTCATCGGCGGTCTTGTCGTCAAGGTTGGCTCGCGGATGATCGACAGTTCGATCCGCGCGCGCCTGAACGCCCTGCAGAATTCCATGAAAGAGGTCGGATAAGAATGGGTATCCAAGCAGCCGAAATTTCTGCGATCCTGAAGGACCAGATCAAGAACTTTGGCCAGGAGGCCCAGGTGGCCGAAGTTGGCCGCGTGCTTTCCGTGGGCGATGGTATCGCCCGCGTCTATGGCCTCGACGAGGTGCAGGCCGGCGAAATGGTCGAGTTCCCGGGCGGCATCCGGGGCATGGCCCTCAACCTCGAGACCGACAACGTCGGTATCGTGATCTTCGGCTCCGACCGCGACATCAAGGAAGGTGACACCGTCAAGCGCACCAAGTCGATCGTCGACGTGCCGGTGGGCGATGGTCTGCTCGGCCGGGTGGTCGACGCCCTCGGCAACCCGCTCGACGGCAAGGGCCCGATCAAGGCCACCGAGCGCCGCGTCGCCGACGTGAAGGCGCCGGGGATCATCCCGCGCAAATCGGTGCACGAGCCGATGGCCACCGGCCTCAAGTCGGTCGACGCCATGATCCCGATCGGCCGCGGCCAGCGCGAGCTGATCATCGGCGACCGTCAGACCGGCAAGACCGCCGTGGCGCTCGACGCCATCCTCAACCAGAAGAGCTATAACGACGCCGCCGGCGACGACGAATCGAAAAAGCTCTACTGCGTCTATGTCGCCGTCGGCCAGAAGCGTTCGACCGTGGCCCAGCTGGTGAAAAAGCTCGAGGAAAACGGCGCGATGGAATATTCCATCGTCGTGGCCGCCACCGCCTCCGACCCGGCGCCGATGCAGTATCTCGCCCCCTACACCGCCACGGCGATGGGCGAATATTTCCGCGACAACGGCCGCCACGCGCTGATGGTCTATGACGACCTTTCGAAGCAGGCCGTGGCCTACCGCCAGATGTCGCTTCTGCTGCGCCGTCCGCCGGGGCGTGAAGCCTATCCGGGCGACGTCTTCTACCTGCACTCCCGCCTGCTCGAGCGTTCGGCCAAGCTGAACGAGGAACATGGCGCCGGCTCGCTGACCGCGCTGCCGATCATCGAAACGCAGGGCGGCGACGTGTCGGCCTTCATCCCGACCAACGTGATCTCGATCACCGACGGGCAGATCTTCCTCGAGACCGAGCTGTTCTACCAGGGCATCCGCCCGGCGGTGAACACCGGCCTCTCGGTCTCGCGCGTCGGCTCCTCGGCCCAGACCAAGGCGATGTCCTCGGTGGCCGGCCCGGTGAAACTGTCGCTCGCCCAGTATCGCGAGATGGCGGCCTTCGCCCAGTTCGGCTCCGACCTCGACGCCGCCACCCAGCAGCTGCTCAACCGCGGCGCGCGTCTGACCGAGCTGATGAAGCAGCCGCAGTATTCGCCCCTGACCAACGCCGAAATCGTCTGCGTGATCTTCGCCGGCGTGAACGGCTATCTCGACAACATCGAGGTCAAGGACGTGGGCCGCTTCGAGCGCGGGCTGCTCGCCCACCTGCGCACGAACCATCAGGATCTTCTCGACGACATCACCAACAACGACCGCAAGGTGAAGGATGAACTGGCCGACAAGGTGAAGGCCGCGATCGACTCCTTTGCCGCCGGCTTCGTCTGAGCCCGTAGTGGAGATCTCTAGGGAGGCTGGCGATGCCAAGTCTTAAGGACCTGAAAAACAGGATCGAGAGCGTCAAGTCGACGCGCAAGATCACCAAGGCCATGCAGATGGTGGCCGCCGCGAAACTGCGGCGGGCACAGGAAGCGGCCGAGGCGGCGCGGCCCTATTCGGAGCGCTTCAACGAGGTGCTGTCGCGGCTCACCCGGGCCGCGGCCGGCTCGGAAAGCGCGCCGAAACTCCTGCGCGGCACCGGTTCGGACCAGGTGCACCTGCTGGTGGTGATGACCGCCGAGCGCGGGCTTTGCGGCGGCTTCAACTCGTCGATCGTCAAGCTGGCGCGGAACCGGATCTCGGAACTCGTCGCCGAGGGCAAGACGGTCAAGATCCTGACCGTCGGCAAGAAGGGCCGCGAGCAGCTCAAGCGCGAGTATGAAGACCTCTTCGTCGGCCATGTCGATCTGAGCGGGGTGCGCAACCTCGGCTATGCCGATGCCCGGAGCATCGCCGACGACCTCTTGGCGCGTTTCGATGCCGGCGAGTTCGACGTGGCGACGATCTTCTTCAACACCTTCAAGT
>RFKM01000068.1 GCA_003694465.1 Alphaproteobacteria bacterium | reverse complement strand
GAGGACATCAGCGCCCGGTCTAAGAAGCGCCCGCGCTGGGTGGCGGCGATCACCCCGGCCGGGATGCCCAGCACGATGGCGATGATGATGGCGACGAAGGAAAGCTCCATCGTTGCCGGGAACAGGGCAAAGAACTCGTCCCACACCGGCTTCTTGGTCACGAAGCTCTGGCCGAGATCGCCGTGCAGCACGCCGGTGAGATATTCCCAGAACTGCACGAGGATCGGCCGGTCGAAGCCGAATTGTTCGCGCAGCTCGGCATAGCGTTCGGGCGTCACCCCGCGCTCGCCGGCCATGACGATGATCGGATCGCCCGGCAGCACGCGGATGAAGGAAAACGAGATGATCGTCACGCCGAGGAAGGTCGGCACGAAGGTGGCCAGGCGCGACAGGAGAAATCTCAGCATCGGCGGGGGGCTCGCTCGGTCGGACGGCGGAAGAAGGCGGCGGGTGGAAGGGAGCGGGGCCCCGAAAGGCCCCGCCCGGTTTGCATCATTCCTCGATGCTCACCTCGGTGAAGATGTGGCCCCCGAGCGGGTGCATCACATAGCCCTTCACCTCGGGCCGCATCGGCATGAAGACGACCGAATGGGCGATGGTCGCCCACGGCGCCTGCTCCTTGAAGATCACCTGCGCCTCCTTGTAGAGCCGGGTGCGCTCTTCGATGTCGGAGGTCACCTTGGCCTTCTGGATCAGGTCTTCGAAGGGCTGGTAGCACCATTGCGCCCGGTTCGAGCCGCCAACGCCGTCGCAGCCGAGCAGCACGGCGAGGAAGTTGTCCGGGTCGCCGTTGTCGCCCGTCCAGCCGAGCAGCACGGCGCCGTCGCGGTTCACGTCCTTCGAGCGCGAGAGGTATTCGCCCCATTCATAGGAGACGATCTCGACCTTGACGCCGATCTTGGCGAAATCCGCCTGCATCAGCTCGGCCATGCGCCGGGCGTTCGGGTTGTAGGGCCGCTGCACCGGCATGGCCCAGATCTTCATGCTCAGATCCTTGACGCCGGCTTCTTCGAGCATCTTCTTCGCCGCTTCCGGATCGTAGGGATCGTCCTGCACCTCGTCGTTGTAGGACCACATCGTCGGCGGGATCGGGTTCTTGGCGATCTGGCCGGACCCCTGGAAAACCACGTCGATGATCGCCTGCTTGTCGATCGCCATGTTCAGCGCCTTGCGCACCTTCGGGTTGTCGAAGGGCGGCTGCTGGGTGTTGTAGGCGAGATAGCCGACGTTGAGCCCTTCCTGCTCCATCACCACCACGTCGGGGTTGGCCTTCATCTCGGCAATGTCGGCCGGGTTCGGATAGGGCATGATGTGGCATTCGCCGGCCAGCAGCTTCTGGTAGCGCACCGAGGCATCGGTGGTGATCGCGAAGATCAGGTTGTCAACCTTCGGCAGGCCCGCGTTCCAGTAGTCGGGGTTCTTGGCATAGCGGATCACCGCGTCCTTCTGGTAGGCGACGAAGGTGAAGGGGCCGGTGCCGATCGGCTTCTGGTTCAGAAGCTCGGGCGTGCCGGCGGCCATCAGCTGGTCGGCATATTCCTTCGAGACGACCGAGGCGAAGTCCATCGCGAGGTTGGCGATGAAGGGCGCTTCCGGACGGTTCAGCACGAACTTCACCGTCATGTCGTCAACCTTGACGATCTCCTTGATGAGGTCGGGCATCGACATGCCGTCGAAATATTCCCAGGCGCCGCCCTCGGCCGAATACCACGGGCCGTTCTTGTCGAGCTGGCGCATGAAGGTGAAGATCACGTCATCGGCGTTGAAGTCGCGCGTCGGGGTGAAGATGTCGTTCGAGTGGAACTTGACGCCCGGGCGCAGGTGGAAGGTGTATTCCAGCCCGTCGGCCGAGGCTTCCCAGCTTTCGGCAAGGCCGGGAACGACTTCCGTCGTGCCGGTCTTGAACTCGACGAGCTGGTTGTAGATCGGGTGCGAGGCCGCGTCGAAGGTGGTGCCCGACGTGTAGAGCGCCGGATCGAAGCCCTCGGGCGAGCCCTCGGAGCAGTAGACCAGCGTCGAGGCCGAGGCCGCGCCCGCCAGCGTGACCGCGAGGGCGGTGGCGGAAAGCAATGTGCGAATTGACATGGAAGAACTCCCTGTTGATGTTTGTTTGCCCTTGTTTTTTCTTGCCTTTCGGCCTCTGGCCCGCGCCCCGAGGCAGGGGGTTGCGGGCGTTTCGTCGCCGAAATCCACCGCAGGCAGACGATCCGGCGCCGGGGTCTTCTGCCCCGTGAGGGCGATTAAGGCCTCAAATGCGCGCCGGATCAAGAGCGCGGGGCGGAATTTTTGACCAGACCTTCAAATTGACCGCCGGGCAAGGCGTTTCGCCGGTTTTGTGCATTGTCGGCGTCGAAGTGACGATAATTTCGCCAGATCGCCAAGGCACGCGGCGCCGCGCGACAGCCGGCAAGCGTTCCCGCCCCGCCCCCGACGGGGCGCGGGGCACGGCTCTGCCCGACAGGCGCCTCAGCGGCGCGAGCGCACGAAGCCCATGATGTCGAAGGTCTGTTCGAGAATCGGCTTGGCGATGGTCTCGGCCCGTTCGGCGCCGCGCGCCAGCAGCCGGTCGATCTCGTCGGGGGCGTCGAGCAGGCGCTGCATCTCGGTCGAGATCGGGGCGAGCTTTTCGACGGCGAGCTCCGCCAGCGCCGGCTTGAAGGTGCCCCAGCCCGCGCCGCCGAACTCGGCCAGAACCGCCTCGGGGGTGGTGTCGGCCAGACCGGCGTAGATCTCGACGAGGTTGCGCGCCTCGGGCCGGTCGGCCAGCCCCGCCACGTCCGAGGGCAGCGGCTCCGGGTCGGTCCGGGCCTTCTTGAACTTCTTCGCGATCGTGTCGGCGTCATCGAGCATGTTGATCCGCTCCATGTCGCTCTCGCCCGATTTCGACATCTTCTTCGAGCCGTCGCGCAGGTTCATCACCCGCATCGCCGGCCCCTCGATCACCGGCTCGGGCATCGGGAAGAACTCGACGCCGTAATCGTGGTTGAACTTCTGGGCGATGTCGCGGGTCAGCTCGACGTGCTGCTTCTGGTCCTCGCCCACGGGCACGTGGGTGGCATGGTAGAGCAGAATGTCGGCGGCCATCAGGCTCGGGTAGGCATAAAGGCCGAGGCTCTGCTTCTCGGCATTCTTGCCGGCCTTTTCCTTGAACTGGGTCATCCGGTTCATCCAGCCGACCCGGGCCACGCAGTTGAACAGCCAGCCCAGCTCGGCATGGGCGGGCACCTGGCTCTGGTTGAACAGGATCGAGCGTTCCGGGTCGATCCCCGAGGCCAGCATGGCCGCCGCGACCTCGTGGGTCGAGCGGTGCAGGTCGGCCGGATCCTGCCAGACGGTCACGGCATGCAGATCGACGACGCAGTAGATGGTTTCGTAATCCTCTTCCTGCATCGCCACCCAGCGTTTGATGGCGCCGAGATAGTTGCCAAGCGTGAGCCCGCCCGAGGGCTTGATCCCCGAGAAGACGCGCGGTGCGAAGGTGCGGCCCGACATGCTGGAACTCCATCTGGATTTCTGTTCCCGGCTCGCTTACCCATGCGAGGGCACAGCGTCAAGGAAACCTCCATGAAACCCGTCCTCCCCCTCCCGCACGAGCAGGATCACAACGCCCCGCCGGTGAACCCGCTGCCGGTGAGCGTGATCGTGCTGGCACTGGCGATCTTCGGCATCGAGATGGTGCTGACGGCGGCGGACGCGGGGTTCGTGGGCGGGCCGGCGGGCGCCGGCTGGCGGCTGCAGGCGATCGAGGATTACGGCTTCTACCAGCCGCTTTTCGCCTGGATGCTCGAAACCCATGTCCTGCGCTGGGATTACCTGATGCGCTTTCTCACCTTCCCCTTCGTGCACGGCACCTTCACCCACGCGCTCTTCGTTCTGGTGTTCTTGCTGGCGATGGGCAAGCTGGTGGGCGAGGTGCTGGCCGACTGGGCGGTGCTGGTGATCTTCTTCGGCGCCTCGATCGTCGGCGCGCTGGTCTATGGC
This sequence comes from Alphaproteobacteria bacterium, assembly GCA_003694465.1. Classification (GTDB taxonomy): domain Bacteria; phylum Pseudomonadota; class Alphaproteobacteria; order Rhodobacterales; family Rhodobacteraceae; genus RFKM01. The sequence goes on along the minus strand of RFKM01000068.1, from coordinate 1,448 downwards.
CTCGTGTGGGAAACGCGGGTGATGCTCTACGGCGGCTATCCCGGCGCCTACGGGCTGGTCGGCGCCTTCACCTTCATCCTCTGGGCGGGGCTGGCCGGGCGGGCGAGCGGGCTTCAGGCGTTTTCGCTCATCGCCTTCCTGATGGGCATCCAGCTGCTGTTCGGGCTGCTGTTCGGCGGCGGTCCCACATGGGTGGCCGACATTGCCGGCTTTGCCGCCGGCTTCGGGCTGGCCTTCCTCGTCAGCCCCGGCGGCTGGCAGGCGGTGCTTGCGCGCATCCGTCAGCGTTGAGGTAGGGCCGGGATGGCCGGTCAGCCCCGGCCCCGGCGCATCGCGCCGCGGATCTCGCCCAGCCGCACCGCGCCGATCGCCTGCGCGATGGCGAAATAGCTCGCCGCCCCGCCGATCACCAGCACCGCCAGCGCCAGCACGTCGAGCCCCGGCGTGCCGAGGAGCGGCTGCAGCACCACCGAAAGCCCCCAGACCACGAAGCCCATGGCCCACGAGGCAAGGCCGATCCGCCACAGCCGGCTCCAGAACCGCCGGTCGAAGCGCGTGGCCGGGCCCATCCGCGCCGTCCCGACCCAGAGCAGCGCCACCATCGCCCAGCCCGCGAGCGTGGTGCCGAAGGCCGCGGCGGTGAACCCGATCAGCGGCGCAAGCCCGATCGCCACCCCGGCGTTCACCACCAGCGAGACCAGCGCGAACAGAAACGGCGTGCGGGTGTTCTCGCGCGCGAAATAGACCGGCTGGAGCACCTTCTGGAGCACGAAGGCCGGCAGGCCGAGGCCGTAGATCTGCACCGCGATGGCCGTCGCCGCGACGTCGTCGGCGGTAAAGGCGCCATGGCCGAACAGCACCTCGACCAGCGGCATCGGGATCACCAGAAGCGCCACCGAGGCGGGCACCGTCAGCGCCAGCGCCACTTCCCCGGCGCGGCTGAGCGAGTCCCGCCCGCCGGCGCCGTCGCCCGCTGCCAGCCGGCGCGAAAGGTCGGGCAGCAGCACGACGCCGATGGCGATGCCGACGACCCCCAGCGGCAGCTGGTAGAGCCGGTCGGCATAGTTCAGCCAGGCGATCGCGCCGTCGAAGAAGCTCGCCACCTGCCGGCCGACAAGCAGGTTGACCTGCACCACCCCGCCGGCCAGCGCCGCCGGCGCGGCGACGATCAAGAGGCGCTTGAGTTCCGGCGTCCAGCGCGGGCGCGCCGGCACGAGGCGATAGCCGGCCCGCGCCGCCGCCCGCCAGACCAGCGCCACCTGCGCCAACCCGGCCACCGGCACCGACCAGGCGAGCGTCAGGCCCATGTCCCAGCCGGCCAGCGCCCCGAGCGCCATTGCACTGATGAAGATCACGTTGAGCAGCACCGGCGCCGCCGCCGCGGCGGCAAACCGGCCCAGCGCGTTCAGCACACCGCTCAGAAGCGCGGTCAGCGAGATGAACAGGAT
>RFKM01000067.1 GCA_003694465.1 Alphaproteobacteria bacterium | reverse complement strand
GGGGTCGGGGTCGGGGGCGAGGCCGTGGCGCCGCGCGACGCCGGCAAGGTCGAGCCCGATCGTCGCGGCACCCGAGACCACGCCGTAATCGTCGCGGGCGCGGAAGGGCAGGCGCATCTCGCCCTCGAGCGTGCGCGTGAGGCCGCCCGTGGGTTCGATCTGCGGGGCACGGTCGGGTACGACGGCAATCTCCCAGGCGCGCCGGCCGATGGAGAGCGTGCCGTCGCCGGTCAGGCGAAAGCGGCGCGTGGTCCCGTCATCGCTGCGGTCCTCGGCATAGGCGTGGCGGATCTCGATGGCCTCGGGCTTGCCGTAAAGGCGCAGGGTGACGCGCGCGCCGACCGGAACCGAGAGCGCGCCGGCAGGCAGGTCGGGCAGGTAGAGCGTGGGCGCGCCGGTATAGGCGGGCGGCTCGATCCAGCCTTCCCAGCTGGCCTCGGCAAGGGCGGAGGGCGCGCCCCCGGGAACGAGCGCGGCGAGGTCTTCCGGCGGGGTGCCACCGCCGAAGAGGAGCGAGGCGGCCAGCGCCGTCGCGGCGCTCAGGCGCAGGGCGAAGGGGTCGCGCCGGGGCAGGTCCGGCTCGGGCGGGACGGGGCGCGCCGCCCTGAGGCGTTCGGCCATGCGCGCGCGGTGGGCCTGCCAGAGCGCTTCGGCCGCCGGGTCGCCGGCGCCGAGGGCGAGGCTGTCGGTCAGGGCGGCGATGGGCTGGCCGGGCAGGCGCGCATCGAGCCGGGCGAGGGCCTCGGCGCGGCGCGGCGGGCGCAAGCGCAGCAGTCCGACCACGAGGCCGGCAAGCACCGCCAGCGCCAACGCCCCGAACAGCAGACGCGCCGCGCCATCGGGCAGCAGCGAGACCAGCCCGAAACGCAAGGCGGCGATGGCCAAGGCCAGGGCGCTGGCAAAGGGCCAGAAGGCCTGGGCGAGGCGCTCGGCCCAGAGCCCGGCGAGGGTCAGGCGCAGCGGCCCCCTCAGCCCGCTCGGGGCGGCGTCGCGCTCGGGGAAATCGGTCATGGCCCGCCCAGCATAGGCCGGCGGGCGGGGGCATCAAGCCACGGCTTCGTGCGCGGGCCGATTACAGCCAGTCGGGGATGGTGTCGCGCGCCAGCATCTCTTCGAGGCTCGGGCGGGCGCGGATCACTGCCCAGCGGTCGCCATCGACGAGAACTTCCGGCACCAGCGGGCGCGAATTGTATTCCGAGGCCATCACCGCGCCATAGGCGCCGGCCGAGCGGAAGGCGAGAAGATCGCCCTCGTCCAGCGCCGGCAGCGCGCGCCCGCGGGCGAAGGTGTCGCCGGTCTCGCAGACCGGGCCGACGATGTCACAGGGCGCGGTCTCGGCGCCGGCGGCGGGCTGGCGCACCGGCTCGATGTCATGATGCGCCTCGTACATCGCCGGGCGGACGAGATCGTTCATCGCCGCGTCGACGATGACGAATTTGCGCCCCTCGCCCTGCTTCACGTAGATCACCCGGGACAGCAGGATGCCGGCGTTCCCGGCAATCAGCCGCCCCGGCTCGATCTCGATTTCGCAGCCCAGATCGCCCAGCGTTTCGCGAATGACCTGCCCATATTCGACGGGCAGGGGCGGGGCGCTGTTCGAGCGCTCATAGGGGATGCCGAGGCCGCCGCCAAGGTCGAGCCGGGCGATATCGTGCCCGTCGGCGCGCAGGGTGCGGGCAAGCTCGGCCACCTTTTCGAAGGCGGCGCGGTAGGGGGCCAGATCGGTGATCTGCGAGCCGATGTGCACGTCGATGCCGACCACCTCGAGCCCGGGCATCCGCGCCGCCTCGGCATAGACCTCGCGGGCGCGGGAGATCGGGATGCCGAACTTGTTTTCGCTCTTGCCGGTGGCGATCTTGGCATGGGTCTTCGCGTCGACATCCGGGTTCACGCGGATCGTCACCGGCGCCACCACGCCCATCTCGCGCGCTACCGCGTCAAGCGCGCGCATCTCCGGCTCGCTTTCGAGGTTGAACTGGCGGATGCCGCCCTCGAGAGCCATGCGCATCTCCTCGCGGGTCTTGCCGACCCCCGAGAAGACGATGCGCTCGCCCGGCACGCCGGCGGCACGGGCACGGGCGTATTCGCCACCCGAGACCACGTCCATTCCCGCCCCCATCTCGCCAAGCAGGCGCAGCACGGCGAGGTTGGAATTGGCCTTCATGGCATAGCACACGAGGTGATCCATGCCCGCCAGCGCCTCGTCGAACACCTGATAGTGCCGGCGCAGGGTGGCGGCGGAATAGACATAGACCGGCGTTCCCACCGCGGCGGCGATCTCGGGCAGGGGCACGTCTTCGGCGTGCAGGATGCCGTCTCGGTAGTCGAAATGGTCCATGTCGGCCTCGGGTTTCGGGTTGCGGGTCAGTCGATCGGGCGGGTGCGCAGGAAGAGATAGAGCGGGAAGGCGAAGGACACGCCGACCAGCACGATGGACGGCAGCGTCACGAGGGCGACCCAGTTGCGCCGCAGCATCGTCTCGGCGACGCACCAGATCGCAAGGGCGGTTCCGGTGACCAGAACGTCGACGCTCAGCCCGCGGGCGGCGTCATTGGCCAGCCAGGCCTCGAACAGCCCGGCAAGGGTGCCGCCGGCGCGGAAATGGGCGATGAAATGCCACATCGGCCAGACCGCCCCGAGGACGGCCAGCACGAGATAGGTGCGCCGCAGCCCCGACATCAGCCCAGCCGCGCCCGCCAGCGGGCGATCTGCTCGCGCACCCGCGCCGGGGCGGTTCCGCCGTAAGACATGCGCGAGGCCACCGATGCCGCGACCGTGAGCACGTTGAACACGTCTTCGGTGATCGCCGGGTGGACGGCGCGCATCTCCTCGAGCGTCAGATCGGCAAGGTCACAGCCCTTCTTCTCGGCCAGCGCCACCAGCGCGCCGGTGACGTGATGGGCCTCGCGAAACGGCAGGCCGGCCTCGCGCACCAGCCAGT
>RFKM01000066.1 GCA_003694465.1 Alphaproteobacteria bacterium | reverse complement strand
CGGGCAAACCCTCCGATCGAGCGCGAGGACGTCGGCCCGCAGGCAACGACAACGCCGTATTTCAGGCCATGTTCCGCCGCCTGGCCGAGGACGTTGTGCGGATCGGGCAGGTCGATCTCCGACCAGCGCCGGGCGCCGTCGTTGCCGAACCCCCAGAACACCGTCGGATCGGCGAGAATGTAGCCGCGCTCGGTATAGAGTTCGACCCACCGCGGATCGTAGGTCTGGATCAGACGGTGCGCCGAAGCAAAACGGATGTGCAACCCGAGACCGAAGCCCTTGGGTGTCAGTTCGGCCAGCAGGGAAAGATTCCGGTCGAATTCCTGCGAGGCGCTCATGCCGGCTCCCGTCCTACTCGTGCTTTTCGACAACTCTAGATTGCGCCCGGCCGGGGCTTCAAGAAGAATGCGCCTTCCCGGGCGGCGTGAGACATGAAAAACCCCGCGCGGCGGGGCCGGCGGGGCTTTGCATTCTTGCATCGGGCGAGAAGATCACTCCTCGAAGGCAGCCTCTTCCTCGGCCGCCACGCGGGCCTTGTCGGCCGCGCCCTTGGCGCTTTCATCACGGTCGACCAGTTCGATGATCGCCATCGGCGCCATGTCGCCGTAGCGGAAACCGGCCTTCAGAACCCGGGTGTAGCCGCCGTTGCGCTCGGCATAGCGCGGGCCGAGCACCTCGAAGAGCTTGGCAACGTGCTTGTCCTGCTTGAGCCGGGCCGCGGCCTGACGGCGGGCGTGCAGATCGCCGCGCTTGCCGAGGGTGATGAGCTTGTCCATCACCCGCTTGAGTTCCTTTGCCTTCGGCAGGGTGGTCTTGATCTGCTCGTGCTCGATGAGCGAGCCGGCCATGTTGGCGAACATCGCCTTGCGGTGTTCGTGGGTGCGGTTGAGGCGGCGATAGCCTTTCGCGTGACGCATTTTCGGTCTCCTTGGTCTTCGTTTTGCTTTGTCCGGCCGGCGATGCGTGTCACCGGCTCACCTTGGGGCCTCTGCCCGGGGTTGACGGGGGCGCCACGCGGACGCCCCTGTCGGCTCAGAAATGATCTTCGTATTTCTTCGCCAGTTCCTCGATGTTTTCCGGCGGCCAGTCCTCGACATCCATGCCAAGGTGCAGGCCCATGCCCGAAAGCACTTCCTTGATCTCGTTGAGCGACTTGCGCCCGAAGTTCGGCGTGCGCAGCATCTCGGCCTCGGTCTTCTGGATGAGGTCGCCAATGTAGACGATGTTGTCGTTCTTCAGGCAGTTGGCCGAACGCACCGAAAGCTCGAGTTCGTCGACCTTCTTGAGCAGCAGCGGGTTGAATTCCAGCCCGTCGTCCTCGGTATCGCGGCCCGCGGTCTCGGGCTCTTCGAAATTGACGAAGATCGAAAGCTGGTCCTGCAGGATGCGGGCGGCGAAAGCCACGGCATCGTCGGGCGAAACCGAACCGTCGGTCTCGACCTTCATGGTCAGCTTGTCGTAGTCGAGCACCTGGCCCTCGCGGGTCGGCTGCACATCATAGGAGACCTTGCGCACCGGCGAATAGATCGCGTCGATCGGAATCAGCCCGATGGGCGCGTCTTCCGGGCGGTTCTTGTCGGCCGACACATAGCCCTTGCCGGTGTTCACGGTGAGTTCCATGAACAGGTCGGCGCCCTCGTCGAGGTGGCAGATCACGTGGTCCTTGTTGAGGATCTCGATGCCGGCGCTCTCGGAAATGTCGCCGGCGGTCACGACCATCGGCCCCTTGGCCGAAATCGAAAGCCGCTTCGGCCCTTCGACTTCCATGCGGATGGCAACGCCCTTGAGGTTGAGGACGATGTCGGTGACATCTTCGCGCACGCCGGCCACGCTCGAAAACTCGTGCAGAACGTTGTCGATCTGGACGCTGGTGATGGCGGCGCCCTGAAGGCTCGACAGCAGCACGCGGCGCAGGGCGTTCCCGAGGGTCAGGCCGAAACCGCGCTCGAGCGGTTCGGCAACGATCGTGGCAACGCGCGCGGGGTCGTTGCCCGGCTTCACTTCAAGCTGTGTCGGCTTGATGAGTTCGGCCCAGTTCTTGTGGATCATGCGTCCCTCCATTCCTGTCATGCTCCCATGTCCAAAGAGCAAGACGCCCGAGGTTCAAATACGAAAGCACTCGGGCCGAGACATGTCGGCCCGAGTGAAAGTGCCTGCAATCAGACGCGGCGGCGCTTCGGCGGCCGGCAGCCGTTGTGCGGAATCGGCGTCACGTCGCGGATCGAGGTGATGGTGAAGCCCACCGCCGCCAGCGCCCGCAGCGCCGATTCGCGGCCCGAACCCGGGCCCTGAACCTCGACCTCGAGGGTCTTCACCCCATGCTCCTGAGCCTTGCGGCCGGCATCCTCGGCGGCCATCTGGGCGGCATAGGGGGTCGACTTGCGCGAGCCCTTGAAGCCCATCGTGCCGGCCGACGACCATGCGATGGCATTGCCCTGCACATCGGAGATGAGGATCTTGGTGTTGTTGAACGAAGAGTTCACATGCGCCACGCCGGCGGCGATGTTCTTGCGTTCCTTGCGCTTCGGTGCACGTTTGTCACGAGCCATGTTTCAACCCTCCCTTATTTCTTCTTGCCGGCGATCGGCTTCGCCGGGCCCTTGCGGGTGCGGGCGTTGGTGTGCGTGCGCTGACCGCGCACCGGGAGGTTGCGACGATGGCGCAGGCCGCGGTAGCAGCCAAGGTCCATCAGGCGCTTGATGTTCATCTGAACTTCGCGGCGCAGGTCGCCTTCGACGATCAGGTTGTTGTCGATGTATTCGCGGATCGCGAGAACCTCGGCGTCGCTCAGTTCGTTGACGCGACGGCTCTCGTCGATGTGGACCGACTCGCAGATCTTCTTCGCGGTCGACGGGCCGATACCGTGGATGTAGGTGAGGGCGATCGGGACGCGTTTGTGCGTCGGAATGTTCACGCCGGCAATACGTGCCAAGTCTGTCTTCCTTTCGTTGCGGACCCGTAGTGCCAGGTCCTTTTTTCACAACGTAAGCCCGCCGGGTTCACCCCCGCGGGCCGCAGCTGATTTCTGGGTGGTGCCTGCCGGGGCGCGACCCCGAAATGCGCCGATTCCCTTTCGGGATGGGGTGCTTTACGTGCGATTCTCGCGCGCGTCAAGCCCCGGTGGCACCGGCGTCTTTTGCATCGAGAATTGCCGCGATTTCCGCCGCCACCTCGTCGATCTCGCCGAGGCCGTTGACGGGGCGCAGCAGACCCTTTGCGTAGTAGTAGCCGATGAGCGGCGCGGTCTTCTTGTAATATTCCATCAGCCGCGTGCGCAAGCTTTCCTCGTTGTCGTCGGCGCGGCGAGTGAACTCCGTCCCGCCGCAGACGGCGCATTTGCCGTCGGCCGGAATCGGCTTGGTGATGTCGTTATAGACTTCGCCGCAATTGGCGCAGGTCGATCGGGCGGTGATCCGCTGCACCAGCGCATCGTCGTCGACCTGCATCTCGATCACCGCGTCGAGCGTCATGTCGTGCCGGGCAAGCAGCTCGCCCAGCGCATCGGCCTGGCCGAGCGTGCGCGGGAACCCGTCGAAGATGAAGCCGCCGCCATGGTCACCCTCGAGCTTCTCCTCGATCAGGCCGATCACGATCTCGTCGGTCACGAGTTCGCCCGCATCCATGATCGCGGCAACCTTCCGGCCCATCTCGGTGCCCGAGGTGCGCGCCTCGCGCAGCATGTCGCCTGTCGAGAGCTGGATCATTCCGCGCTCCTCGACGAGTTTGCGTGCCTGCGTGCCCTTGCCCGCCCCCGGCGGCCCCAGAAGAATGATGTTCATCGCCGTGCCGGCCCCTTCCGTTTGGTCTTCGAACCCGATTTCTTGCGGTTGCCCCGCAGTTGCGATTTTTCGATCAGCCCCTCGTACTGGTAGGCCAGCAGGTGAGACTGGATCTGGTTGATCGTGTCCATGGTCACCGAAACCACGATCAGAACCGACGTGCCGCCGAAGTAGAACGGAATCGAGAACTGCGTGCGCACCAGCTGCGGCAGCAGCGCCACCCCGGCAAGGTAGAGCGAGCCGAGCACGAGAATGCGGGTCAGCACGTAATCGAGATATTCGGCGGTCTTCTTGCCGGGGCGGATGCCGGGCACGAAACCGTTCTGGTTCTTGAGGTTGTCGGCCACCTCGTCGACCTTGAAGCTCACTTCCTTCGTGTAGAAGAAGGTGAAGAAGATGATCATCGCCGCGTAGAAGATCAGGTAGAGCGGCTGGCCCGGCCCGAAATAGGCGAGGATCAACGACATCACCGGCCCCGTCGTGCCGGTGCTGAAGGTCGAGATCGTCGTCGGCAGCAGCAGCAGCGCCGAAGCGAAGATCGCCGGGATCACCCCCGCCGGGTTGACCTTGATCGGCAGGTGCGAGGAGCCGCCGTCATAGATCTTCATCCCCACCTGCCGGCGCGGATACTGGATGTGAATCTTGCGCAGCGCCCGCTCCATGAACACCACGAAGGCGACGAGAACCACGACCATGATCAGAACGCCGATCACAACCGCCGGGCTGACCGCGCCGGAGCGTCCCTGCTCGAGGAACCGGACGAGCGCCGCCGGGATCGTGGCGACGATGCCGACGAAGATGATCAGCGAAATGCCGTTGCCGACGCCGCGGGCGGTGATCTGTTCGCCCAGCCACATCAGGAACATCGTGCCCCCGACCAGCGACACCACCGCCGTGGCGATGAAGAACGGCCCCGGGTTGTGCACGAGATTGCCTGCCTGCAACGAATTGGCGAGCGCGAAGGCCTGCCCGGTGGCCAGAATGACCGTGCCGTAACGGGTATACTGGTTGATCTTGCGCCGGCCCTGCTCGCCCTCCTTGCGGAGCTGTTTCCAGGGCTCGTACATCGTGGCGACAAGCTGGACGATGATCGAGGCCGAGATGTAGGGCATGATGCCGAGGGCAAAGACCCCCATCCGCCCGAGCGCGCCGCCGGTGAACATGGTCAGCATGCCGGCGATGCCCTGCTGGGCCTGCTCCATGAAGTCGCGCAGGGCGCCGGCGTCGATCCCGGGAACCGGGATGTAGGTGCCCAGCCGGTAGATCATCAGAAGACCGATGGTGAAGAAGATGCGCTGCCGAAGCTCGGTCGCCTTGCCGAGCGTGCCCCAGGAGAGGTTCGACGCCATTTGTTCTGCTGCAGATGCCATGAGGCCCCCTGTTCAGGCAGGCGCCGCCGAGGTCGATCTCCGACCCGGCGGCGCTGGAAATCTGTGGGCGTATGTAAGGGGCGCGCGCGCCCCCGACAAGCGCTTACTCGGCCGCCGGGCCCGCCACGGTGAGCGATCCGCCGGCCTTCTCGACAGCCTCGATCGCCGATTTGGAGGCGCCGGTCACGGAAAGCTTCACCTTCGCGGTGATCTCGCCCTTGCCGAGCACCCGCACGCCGTCGAGCTTGCGGCGGATCACGCCGGCCTCGAGCAGGGTGTCTTCGGTGATCTCGCCCTTGGTGTCGAGCTTCTTGGCGTCGATGAACTTCTGGATGATGCCGAGGTTCACCACCGCGAATTTCTTGCGGTTGGGCTTGTTGAAGCCGCGCTTCGGCAGCCGCATGTAAAGCGGCATCTGGCCGCCTTCATAGCCGGCAATCGCCACGCCCGAACGGGACTTCTGACCCTTGATGCCGCGGCCCGCGGTCTTGCCCTTGCCCGAGCCCGGGCCACGGCCGACACGCATGCGCTTTTTCACGGCGCCGGGATTGTCGCGCAGTTCGTTGAGTTTCATGTCGCTTCTCCTTTGCCGGAATTGCCCCCGAAGCGATGTGGAGCAAACACGGCTTTTCGTGATCGTGATTCTGCGGCTGCAAGGGCCACCCGGGGCGTATACGCGCGAGGCGGGGCGGGATCAAGGGCCTCGCTGCGCCGCCGCCCCAGCCCGCGAAACCGCTTTCATGCAAAACGCCCCGGCCTGGGGGGGCCGGGGCGTCATGTCTTGTTCGCAAGCCGGGAGGCTCAGTCGCGCTCTTCGATGATCTCGACGAGATGCGGGATCTTGGCGACCATGCCGCGGATCGCGGGGGTGTCTTCAAGCTCGCGCGTCTTGTGCATCTTGTTGAGACCGAGGCCGATCAGCGTCTGGCGCTGGATGGCCGGGCGGCGGATCGGGCTGCCGATCTGCTTGACAACGATGGTTTTCGCCATGTCTGCGTCTCCTTAGGCGTCGGCGTTTTCGGCCGGAGCGGCCGGGGTGCCAAGAATTTCGGCCACCTTCTTGCCGCGGCGCTGCGCAACCGAACGGGGCGAGGCCTCTTTCCTGAGGCCGTCGAGGGTGGCGCGGATCATGTTGTAGGGGTTCTGCGAGCCGATCGACTTCGAAACCACGTCCTTGACGCCAAGCATCTCGAACACGGCGCGCATCGGACCACCGGCGATGATCCCGGTGCCTTCCGGGGCGGTCCGCATCACCACGCGGCCGGCGCCATGACGGCCCTCGATATCGTGGTGCAGGGTGCGCCCTTCCTTGAGCGGGATACGCACGACGTTGCGCTTGGCGGCCTCGGTGGCCTTGCGGATGGCCTCGGGCACTTCCTTGGCCTTGCCCTTGCCGAAGCCGACGCGGCCCTTCTGGTCGCCAACCACGACGAGGGCGGCAAAACCGAAGCGCTTGCCACCTTTCACGGTTTTCGAAACGCGGTTGATCGCGACCAGGCGATCG
>RFKM01000065.1 GCA_003694465.1 Alphaproteobacteria bacterium | reverse complement strand
TCCTCGAGGAAGAGCGCGGCCACCAGCCCCGCGAGCCCCAGCCCGGCGGCGATCAGGAACACCGGATGAATGGCCCAGGCCACCGTCTCGCCGATCATCCGGCGGGCCTCGTCGGGCAGGCCGGCCAGCGTCTGCGGGCCGATGTTGAACCCTTCGCCCCCGGCCAGCGCGCCTCCGCCCGTCGCCATGCCCGCGGCCATGCGGGCGGCGAAGATCGCCCCGAACACCGCCACGGCGACCGATCCGCCCACCTGCCGGAACATCAGCCCGGCGGCGGTGGCGGTGCCCAGCCGCTCGCGCGGGACGGCGTTCTGAACCGCCGTCGTCGTCACCGGCATGATGAAGCCGAGGCCGAAGCCGGCAATGGCGATCTCGACCGAGAAGACCAGCGCCCCGGTTTCGGCGCTGAGGGTGGTCAGAAGCCCCATGCCGAGGGCGATCACCGCCATGCCGACGATCGGCAGCACCTTGTAGCGCCCGGTCTTCGACATGTAGCGCCCGCCGCCGATGGAACTGGCAAGAATCCCCGCCGTCATCGGAATCAGCATCAGCCCCGAGATCGTCGGCGCCGTGCCGCGCGAGATCTGCAGGTAGATCGGCAGGAAGGTCACCGCCCCGAGCATCGCCGCCCCGACGATGAAGCCGATGAGGCTCGTCACCACGAAGACGTTGTTGCGGAACAGGTCGAGCGGCAGGATCGGCTCGCTCGCCCGCGCCTCGAAAAACACGAAGGCCGCCCCCGAAAGCACCGTCAGGCCGATGAGGCCGAGAATTTCGGGCGAATCCCAGGCGAGGCTCCGCCCGCCGAAGGTGGTGGTCAGGGTCAGCGCCGCCAGCGCCACCGAAAGCGTCAGCGCGCCCGCCCAGTCGATCCGGTGCTGCACCCGCCGCCCGGTGGGCCGGAACGAGGCGGCAAAGGCGATCAGCGCGCCGGCGCCGATCGGCAGGTTGATGTAGAAGATCCAGTGCCACGAAAAGGCATCGACGAACCAGCCCCCGAGCATCGGCCCGACCACCGAGGCGAGCGAGAACACCGCCCCGAACAGGCCCTGCACCTTGCCGCGCTCCTTCGGCGGGATCACGTCGCCCACCACCGAGAGCGCCAGCACGAAGAGCCCGCCCCCGCCAAGGCCCTGGATCGCCCGGCTGACGATCAGCCAGACCATCGACTGTGCCGCGCCTGCGAGGGCCGAACCGGCAAGAAACAGCCCCACCGAGGTGAACACCATGGTGCGCCGCCCGTAAAGGTCGCCCAGCTTGCCGTAGAGCGGGGCGGAAATGGTCGAGGCGAGGATGTAGGCCGTCACCACCCAGCTCAGGTGCTCGAGCCCGCCGAGATCGGCGACGATCGTCGGCAGGGCCGTGGCGACGATGGTCTGATCGAGCGCCGCCAGCATCAGCAGAAAGCCGATCGAGGCGATGATCAGTCCGGTGCTGCCGGTGGCATGATCGCCCGCGCCGGTGGCGGTCCGGTTGCCGGTGCCGCCCGTGCCCTTGTCGGCGGCGGTCGGATCGGGGCGGGAAGAAGAAGAGGTCATGTCGTCTCTCGCGCGCTGTTGCCGGCCCTACCTAGGCGGCGACGAAATATGTGTCAATGGCACATGATTGTCATGGGCATTTTCTTGACAAGCGCAGCTTTTCTCGCCAGATGCAGCCCATGGACAAGACCGCCAACACCGCGCCACGGTGCGTCCCGGCCGCCGCATCGGCCGACGAACCGGAGGAGCCGCTCGCCGGAGCCCGCCAAGGGGCGCCCGCCATCGAGGCGCTTCTGGCCTTCGACGCCGAGATGTTTGCCTGGCACCGGCGGATGATGAAGGGCGATCTTCCGGCCCGCCTCATCGCCGATCTGGGGGTCGACATCGAGCTGAGCCAGCTGCATGCGCTCACCGCCATCGGCCGCATCGAGCGCGGCCTCGGCCGCCCCCGCCCCGAGCCGGCGACGGTCGGTCTGCTGGCCGAGGAAATGGCGCTCGACCCCTCCCGCGCCAGCCGCATCGCCGCCGGGCTGATCGACGCCGGCTGGGTGCGGCGCGAGGCCCACCAGGGCGACGCACGCCGCTCGGTGATCGTGCTCAGCGAGGCAGGAAGGGCGCTCATCGCCGCCTTCCGCAAGGCCAAGTGGGCGCGGATGCTCAAGGTTTTCGAAGATTGGCCCGAGGAGGACATCGTGGCCTTTTCCCGCCTCTTCGCCCGCTATTCGCGCGATAGCGCCCGGGTCTTTGGCGTCGGCGCGCCGGGTGGGCAGACCCCGCCGGCGGGCGAAGAAGGAACATGACGGGGGCGGCGGCGGAACATAAGCCGAACACCTCTTCCCCTCGCCGCCTGCCATGGCTAAAGTCGCGCCATGACCCATCCTGACGATCCCCGGCCCGCCGGCCAAGACCGCGTGCCCCTCAGCCAGCGCGCACGCCCGGCGCTTCGGGCCCCCTATCTCGAAGGCCTCAACCCGGCCCAGCGCGAGGCGGTCGAAACGCTCGAGGGGCCGGTCCTGATGCTTGCCGGCGCCGGCACCGGCAAGACCCGCGCGCTCACCGCCCGCATTGCCCATCTCATCGCCACCGGCACGGCCCGGCCCAACGAGATTCTCGCCGTCACCTTCACCAACAAGGCCGCCCGCGAGATGAAGGAACGCGTCGCCGCGCTGCTCGGCCAGCCGCTCGAGGGCATGCCGTGGCTCGGCACCTTCCATGCCATCTGCGTCAAGCTCCTGCGCCGCCATGCCGAACTCGTCGGGCTCAAATCGAACTTCACCATTCTCGACACCGACGACCAGATCCGCCTGCTCAAGCAGCTGATCCTTGCCGAGAACATCGACGAGAAGCGCTGGCCGGCGCGGGTGCTCGCCGGGCTCATCGACAACTGGAAGAACCGCGCCTGGGGGCCCGAGAAGGTGCCGGCGGCCGAGGCGGCGGCCTTCAACCACCGCGGCACCGAGCTTTATGCCGCCTACCAGCAGCGCCTTGCCGACCTCAATGCCGTCGATTTCGGCGACCTGCTGCTGCACATGGTGCACATCTTCCAGACCCATGACGACGTGCTCGCGCAATACCAGCGCTGGTTCCGCTACATCCTCGTCGACGAATACCAGGATACCAACGTCGCCCAGTATCTGTGGCTGCGCCTGCTTGCCGCCGGGCATCGCAACATCTGCTGCGTCGGCGACGACGACCAGTCGATCTATGGCTGGCGCGGCGCCGAGGTCGGCAACATCCTGCGTTTCGAGAAGGATTTTCCCGGCGCGAAGGTGATCCGTCTCGAGCAGAACTACCGCTCGACGCCGCACATCCTCGCCGCCGCCTCGGCGGTGATCCGCGGCAACGAGGGCCGGCTCGGCAAGGAACTCTGGACCGAGATCGAGGAGGGCGAGAAGGTTCGCCTCATCGGACATTGGGACGGCGAGGAAGAGGCGCGCTGGATCGGCGACGAGATCGAGGCGATGCAGGGCGGCAGCCGGGGCCTCGCGCCGATGAGCCTTGACGACATCGCCATTCTGGTGCGCGCCTCCCACCAGATGCGCGCCTTCGAAGACCGCTTCCTGACCATCGGCCTGCCGTATCGCGTCATCGGCGGGCCGCGCTTTTACGAACGGCTCGAGATCCGCGACGCGATGGCCTATTTCCGCCTCGCCGTCAGCCCCGACGACGACCTTGCCTTCGAGCGCATCGCCAACACCCCGCGCCGCGGCCTTGGTGACAAGGCGATGCAGACCATCGCCCGCACCGCCCGCGCCCACGGGGTTTCGCTGCTCGAAGGCGCGCGCCTTGCCGTCGAGACAGGGGCGATCAAGGGCAAGGGCGGCAAGAGCCTCGATCTGCTCGTGCGCCAGATCGGGCGCTGGCACGCGCAGGTCCGCGACGAGGCCGATACCCATGTCGAACTGGCCGAGATGATCCTCGACGAATCGGGCTACACGGCGATGTGGCAGAACGACAAGTCGCCCGAAGCCCCCGGCCGGCTCGAGAACCTCAAGGAACTGGTCAAGGCGCTGGAGGAATTCGAGAACCTGCAGGGCTTTCTCGAACACGTCGCCCTGATCATGGACAACGAGAGCGAGTCCGACGGCGAGAAGGTCACGATCATGACCCTGCACGGCGCCAAGGGGCTGGAATTTCCGGCCGTCTTCCTGCCCGGCTGGGAAGACGGGCTTTTCCCCTCGCAACGCTCGATGGACGAGAGCGGCCTCAAGGGGCTCGAGGAAGAGCGCCGCCTCGCCTATGTCGGCATCACCCGGGCCGAGCTTCTGTGCACCATTTCCTTTGCCGCCAACCGGCGCGTCTATGGCCAGTGGCAAAGCCAGCTGCCGAGCCGGTTCATCGACGAACTGCCCGAGGAGCATGTCGAGGTGCTGACCCCGCCGGGGCTCTACGGGGGCGGCTACGGCGCCGCCGGCGCCTTCGGCATGGGCTCGCAGATCGAGGAACGGGCGAGCCGGGCCGACGCCTACAATTCGCCGGGCTGGCGGCGGATGCAGGC
>RFKM01000064.1 GCA_003694465.1 Alphaproteobacteria bacterium | reverse complement strand
TGGTGCTCTTTTCGGGCTATGTGGCGCTGCGGGCATGGATGAACCCTTCCCAGATTCCGCAGGAAGAGGTGGATGCGGACTTCCGCACGAGGCTCCGCGCCTCGCGCCGTCTGATCCCGGTGATCCTGCTGATCGGCGGTGTGATCGGGTCGATCTATTCCGGCGTCGCCTCGCCTACCGACGCGGCGGCGATCGGCGTCTTGCTTTCCGGGCTTCTGGCCTGGCAGACCGGCGGCTTCAGCCGCGCCGATTTCGTCGATGCCCTGCTTTCGGCAACCCGGACCTCGGCGATGATCGCCTTCATCCTCATGGGCGCGGCCTTCCTTTCGATCGCCATGGGCTTTACCGGCATCCCGCGCCACCTTGCCGCCTGGATCGGCACGTTCGATCTGTCGCCCCATGCCCTGCTGGCGGCGCTGACCGTCTTCTTCATCGTGCTGGGCTGTTTCCTCGACGGCATTTCGGTGGTGGTGCTCACCACCTCGATCATCCTGCCGATGGTCGAGGCGGTGGGGATCGACCCGCTGTGGTTCGGCATCTATCTCGTGCTGGTGGTCGAGATGAGCCAGATCACGCCGCCGGTGGGCTTCAACCTCTTCGTGATTCAGGGGCTGACGGGAATCAACATCCTGCGCGTCGCCCATGCGGCGCTGCCGTTCTTCCTGCTGCTGCTTCTGGGCGTGTTCCTGATCACGGTCTTCCCGCAGATCGTCACGCTTCTGCCCTCGGCGATGGGCAACTGATCAGAGCGAGGCCGCCGCCCGGCTCGCCTGATCGTAGAGCCCCGAAAGAACCCGCAGCGCCGCGGCAATGTCGCGCAGCTCGTCGCCGCTGATGCCGGTATGGGGCAGGCCCTCGAGCAGGCATTGCTCGCGCACCTCCCGGTAGCGGGCACAAAGCGCCCGCCCCTCTTTCGAGGTGCTGTAGAACACTTCCTTGCCGCGCTTGTCGCCCTCCAGAAGGCCGAGTTTCAGGAGCTTGCGCAGCGCGTAGTTGACCGTGTGCCGGTCTTCGATGTTGAGCAGGAAGCAGATGTCGGCAAGGCGTTTTTCGCGCCCGCGATGGTTTACATGGTGCAGGACCAGCACCTCGAGCGCCGAAAGGCCGGGCGCCCCCGCCGCCGCCACGCAAAGCTGAACCCAGCGCGAAAACGCGTTGCTGGCGATGATCAGCCCATATTCGAACTCCGAAGCTTCCCACCCCGGCCCTTCGGCCAGATGGTCGGAAGAGACGATTTTCTGACTGCCGTGGGCCTCGGACATCTCGATCTCGCTGACGATTTTGCTGTGTTTTACATCTATTCCGGGAACGACCTTCAAGGCAAGCGAAGCTCCGGTCGGCGAAAGCACCAAGGCGCACGGATTGCAGCCCCCACCCTTGCAATCGGGGCCGGCGCGCACCCATCTATGGGCCATGACAGGCCAGACCCAGACCGAAAGCCTTGCCGGCAAGTTCCTGATCGCCATGCCGGCGATGGGCGATCCGCGCTTTGCCCATTCGCTGATCATGATGTGCGCCCATTCCGCCGAAGGCGCCATGGGGCTGATCGTCAACCGGCGGGTTCCGAAACTGGCGCTCGACGATCTTCTCGAACAGCTCGACATCCCCAAAGGGCCGGGCAGCGGCGGCGTGCCCGTCCATTTCGGTGGTCCGGTCGAGGGCGGGCGCGGCTTCGTTCTGCACTCGACCGACTACCCCGGGCACGAGGGCACGATTCGCATCAATGCCGATTTCGCCATGACCGCGACGCGCGACGTTCTCGTCGATATCGCCGCCGGGCGCGGCCCGCGCAGGGTGATCGCCGCGCTGGGATATTCGGGCTGGGGGCCCGGGCAACTGGAAAGCGAGTTGCGCCAGAATGCCTGGCTGACCGCCGATGCCGACCCGGACATCGTTTTCGACAGCGACGACCTCGCAAAATGGGAGCGGGCGCTGCGGGCGCTGGGGATCGATCCGCTGATGCTTTCGGGCGAGGGCGGGCGAGCCTGAGGCTCAGCCGGCGCGCGCGGCCTCCGTCGGCGCGCCGAGCGCGGTGCGTAGGGCGTGCAGCCGCTGGCGGAATTCGTCGGCCCCGCTGCCGAGAATGGCCTCCAGCTCGGCCTGGTAGGCGGCGGCGACGGGCGCCAGATCCTCGACCATCGCCCGGCCCTTCTCGGTCAGGAAAAGCTGGACGAGGCGCCGGTCGGTCGGGTGCACGGCCTTGCTGAGATAGCCCGCCGCCTCGAGCCGCGATGCCGCGCGCGAGACCTTCGGCTTGTCCATCCCCACCCGGGCATGGATCTCGCGCACCGAAACCGCCTCGCTCTGGCTCAGATGCGCGACGACGCGCCACTCGGCGACAGAAAGGCCGTATCGCGCGCGGTAATGGCGTTCGAAACCGGCGCTCACCACCCGCGCCGCCTCGGCCAGCTGGTATGGCAGGAAATCCTCGAGATCGAAATCGGTCACGGCGCCCTCGCTTGCCCTTGCCGCCCGATTTGACCGCAGCGCCCGCCCCGGCGCAAGCCCGCTCTTGCCCTCGGCCGCGGGCTCGTGCCAAGTGAAGCGGTCTGCGGTTTCGGAGAGGCTTCCATGCGCGCCAGCATCTTCATTCTCGTGATCGGCTATGTGCTGAGCCAGTTCTACCGCGCCTTCCTGCCGGTGATGACGCCGGTGCTTTCGGCCGAGATCGGGGCGACGGCGGAGTCGCTGAGCCGGGCCTCGGGCCTGTGGTTCCTGACCTTCGCGCTGTTCCAGCTGCCGGTCGGCTGGGCGCTCGACCATATCGGGCCGCGCCGAACCGCGGCGGGGCTTCTGGCCCTTGGCGGGGGCGGCGGCGCGGCGGTGTTCGCCCTCGCCAGCCAGCCCTGGCATATCCAGGCGGCAATGGTGCTGCTGGGCGCGGGCTGCGCGCCGGTGCTGATGGCCTCGTATTTCACCATTGCCAAGCTGGCATCGCCGCGCCTGTTCGGCACCCTCGCCGGCGCGGTGATCGGGGTGGGCAGCCTCGGCAACCTTGCCGGAAGCCTGCCGATGGCATGGGCGGTGAGCAGTTTCGGCTGGCGCGAAACCCTCTGGGCGCTGTCGGCCATAACGCTGGCGGTGGCGGCGCTCATCTTCATCTTCGTGCGCGACCCGGCCCGCGCGCCCGATCATGCCAGCCAGCCCGGCTCGCTGCTGACATTGCTGAAGATGCCGGCGCTCTGGGTCATGTTTCCGTTGATGTTCGTCAATTATGCGCCGTCGGCCGGGCTGCGCGGGCTCTGGGCCGGGCCCTATCTCGCCGACATCTTCGGCATGGACGCGACCGGCATCGGGCAGGTGACGCTGGTCATGGGCATTGCGATGATCGTCGGAAATTTCGCCTATGGCCCGCTCGACCGGCTGCTGGGCACCCGCAAATGGGTGGTCTTCGGCGGCAACCTCGCCTCGGCGACGGCGCTCTTCGGGCTCTGGCTGGCTCCGGCGAGCAGCGTCTGGGCCTCGACCGCGCTGATGGCGGCGGCGGGGCTGTTCGGCTCGTCCTTCCCGATGATCATGGCCCATGCCCGCAGCTTCTTCCCCGCCAACCTGACCGGGCGCGGGGTGACGCTGCTCAACCTGTTCGGCATCGGCGGGGTCGGGCTGTTCCAGTTCTCGTCGGGCTGGGTGTTCCAGGCGGCCCAGGCGGGGGGCGATCCCGTCGCCGCCTACCGGGCGCTGTTTGCCTTCTTCGCCCTGCCGGTGCTGGCCGGCACGCTGATCTACCTGTTCAGCCGCGACCGGCTGGACTGAGCGCGCGCCGAAGGCGGGGGTCTTCCCCGCTCCCGGCCGCGCGCGCATCCCGAACGGGTCAGGCGGCGCGCCGGGTGCGCCCGCGGCGCCGGCGCGCCCCGCCGGATTTGCCGGGGGCATTGGCCGGCTGCTGCCCGCCGGAGCGCCCGCCGCGCCCCCGCTGCCCACGTTTCGGCGGATCGACCTCTTCGGGGCGCTCGCCGCCGACAACCGGAATTTCGACCTTCATCACCTTCTCGATCTGGCGCAACAGGCCGATCTCCTCGCCGGTGACAAGCGCGATGGCATCCCCCTCGGCGCCGGCCCGCGCGGTGCGGCCGATCCGGTGGACATAATTCTCGGCCACTTCCGGCAGGTCGTAGTTGTAAACGTGCGAAACGCCGGGGATGTCGATCCCGCGGGCGGCAACGTCGGTGGCGACGAGAATGCGCGCGCGCCCGTCGCGGAAGGCGGCAAGGGCGCGTTCGCGCTGGCCCTGGCTCTTGTTGCCGTGGATCGAGACCGCGTCGAACCCCTCGGCGACGAGGTGTTTCATCAGCCGCTCGGCGCCGTGCTTGGTGCGCGAGAAGACCAGCGCCCGCCCCTCGGGCGAGTCGGCAAGACAGGATTTCAGAATCGCGGTCTTGTCGGCCTTGTCGGCGGCCCAATGCACCCCCTGCACGATCTTGTCGGCAGCCTTGCCCGGAGGCGAGACCTGAACCCGCGCCGGATCGGTCAGGTAGGTGGCGGCGATTTCTTCCATGTCCTTCGGCATGGTCGCCGAGAACAGCATGGTCTGGCGGGGCGTGCCCAGTTTCGGCGCGATCTTCCGCAGGGCATGGATGAACCCCATGTCGAGCATGTGATCGGCCTCGTCGAGCACGAGGAAGGTGGCGGCGTCGAGGCGCACGGCGCCCCGGTCCATCAGGTCGATGAGCCGGCCGGGCGTGGCGACGAGAATGTCGGTGCCGCCGGCAAGGGCATTGGCCTGCCGGTTGATCGACACGCCGCCGACCACCGTCACCACCTTCAGGTGGGTGCCCTTCACATAGGCATGAAGGTTCTCGGCGATCTGGTTCACCAGTTCGCGAGTCGGGGCGAGGATCAGCGCGCGGGTGGTTTTCGGCGCGCGCCGGTCGTGGCGCTCCATCAGCCGGTGGATGAGCGGCAGGCCGAAGGCGGCCGTCTTGCCGGTGCCGGTCTGGGCAAGGCCCATCACGTCGTGCCCGTCGAGCACGAGCGGGATCGCCTTGATCTGGATCGGGGTCGGGCGGTCATATCCCGCGGCCTCGACGGCGGCGAGCAGTTTCGGGGCGAGCCCGAGCGATTCGAATGTGGTCATGAGTGTCTTTCCGCAGCACGGCGCTGCATGGTCGCGGGTCTGGCGCGGGGTTGCGCCGGTTTCCAAGGTGCGCGCTTGCGGCCTCGCGCCGGGCCCGTGCCCGCCGCCGTCCGGCGCGTTGCCCCCCCGCGTGATCTGGGAACCGTTGCGGGGCGCCTTGCGCGCCCCCGTCTCACCCCGCGCCGCGATACGCCATGTCGCGCCCGGCGGGTGGCTCACGCGGCCACCGGAGTGATGCACCGCTATCGCAGGTCGGGCGCGACAAGTCAACGCCCCCCGATCCGCCCCCTTTCGCCGGGCGCCGGATTGCGCTATCAGCGCCGCCGGTCTGACCAGACTCATGAGAAGGAGAGCCAGATGGGCTACAAGGTCGTCGTCGTCGGCGCCACGGGCAACGTGGGCCGCGAAATGCTGAACATCCTGGCCGAGCGCCAGTTTCCCGTCGATGAGATTGCCGCGCTCGCCTCGCGCCGCTCGCTCGGCACCGAAGTCAGCTTCGGCGACAAGACCCTCAAGACCCAGGACCTCGACCAGTTCGATTTCACCGGCTGGGACATGGCCCTGTTTGCCGTCGGCTCGGAGGCGACGAAGCAATATGCCCCGAAGGCCGCCGCCGCCGGCTGCACGGTGATCGACAACTCGTCGCTCTACCGCTACGACCCGGACATTCCGCTGATCGTGCCCGAGGTGAACCCGCAGGCGATCCACGGCTATGCGAAGAAGAACATCATCGCCAACCCGAATTGCTCGACGGCGCAGATGGTGGTGGCGCTCAAGCCCCTGCACGACCGCGCCCGCATCAAGCGCGTGGTGGTGAGCACCTACCAGTCGGTGTCGGGCGCCGGCAAGGAAGGGATGGACGAGCTATGGGACCAGACCAAGGGCATGTATGTGCCCGGCCAGGAAAAGGCGCCCTCGAAATTCACCAAGCAGATCGCCTTCAACGTCATCCCCCATATCGACGTGTTCATGGACGACGGCTCGACGAAGGAAGAGTGGAAGATGGTCGCCGAGACCAAGAAGATCGTCGATCCGGCGATCAAGGTCACGGCCACCTGCGTGCGCGTGCCGGTCTTCGTTGGCCATTCCGAGGCGATCAACATCGAGTTCGAGGACTTCCTCGACGAGGACGAGGCCCGCGAGATCCTGCGCGAGGCGCCGGGCATCCTCGTTGTCGACAAGCGCGAGGACGGCGGCTACGTCACCCCCGTCGAATGCGTGGGCGACTATGCAACCTTCATCAGCCGCATCCGTCAGGACAGCACCGTCGAGAACGGGCTGAACCTGTGGTGCGTGTCCGACAACCTGCGCAAGGGCGCGGCGCTGAACGCGGTTCAGATCGCCGAACTGCTCGGGCGCGAGGTGCTGAAGAAGGGCTGAGACCGGCGGCTGGCGCGGGGCGGGCACGGATGCCCTCGCGCGCCAGCTTCCGCCGATGCGGCATCAGCGGCCTTTGAGGCGCGCGGGGGCGGCGTTAGCATGGCGGCAGACCCGGCCATGAAAGGATCCGCCATGCGTCTCGTTGCTGCCTCGCTGTTTGCCATCCTGGCCGCCTCGCCGGCCTCGGCGGAGGACTTTCTGACCCAGGCGCCGGTCGCGGCGGTGACCGTCTATCCCGACGGCGCCGAGCTGGTCCATCGGGCGGTGCTCGATCTGCCCGCCGGCCGGCACCGGATCCGACTGGCCTACCCCGGCGCCGAAGACCTTGCCGCCCTGCCGCGCATCCGCGCCAGCGACGGCGTGACGCTCGGGGCGCTGAATCTCAGGGGCAACGCACCGATCGACCGGGAGGCGCTGTTCACCCCGGCGCAGGCCGAGGCATGGCAGACCGTGCGCGACCTCGAAGACGCCCTTGCCAGCCGGCGCGACGAGATCGCCACCGCCCGGGCCGAGGTCGATGCCCTGCGCGCCCGGCTGAAATTTCTCGATGACGTTCTCCCCGGCGAGGGCGACGACGCTTCGGCCATTGTCGCCCTCGCCGACATGCTCACCCGCGACACGCGCGAAACGAAGGCGGCGCTCGTTTCGGCCCGCGCAAGGCTTCGGCCGCTGCGCGAAGAGGCCAAGGCCATCGCCGCCCGCCTCGAGGATGCGCGCGCCGCCTTCGAGCGCCTCTCGCCCCCCGCCGATCATGAAGACGTGCTGGCCTTCGACGTCGATGTCGCCACCGCCGGATCGGTCAGCTTCGAGCTGACCGAGTTCAACCCGAACGCCTGGTGGGAAATGGGCTATGACCTTGCCCTCGACCGCGCCGCCGGCCGGCTCGACATCGCCCGCAAGGTCCATCTCCGTCAGGACAGCGGCATGGCCTGGGCCGACGTTTCCCTGACCCTTGCCACCGCGCGCCCGACGGGCGCGGTGGCGCCTTCCGAGGTGCAGCCCGACCGGGCGCGGATCGAAGACCCGCGCACGCTTCGCCTTGCCCCGTCCACCGACATGGCCACCGCGCCGATGGCGGAGGTGGCGCCTGCACCGATGGCCGCGGCCAAGACGATCAATGCCGGGCTCGAGATCGACGGGCTGTCGGTCTCCTACGTCTATCCCGAGAAGGTCACCATCGCCGACGGCGAAGAGGCCGAACTCGGGCTCGACACGCTTTCGCTTGCCGCCCGCGTGCAACTGCTGGCCAGCCCGCGCCACGACAGCACCGCCTTCGTCGTGGCCGATGTCACCAACACGACGCCCGAGCCCCTGCTGCCGGGACTGGCGAATTTCCTGCGCGACGGCCACCTCGTCGGGAACGCGGCGATCGACCTCATCCCCGCCGGCGCCGAGGCGCGCATGGGCTTCGGCCCGATCGAGGGCATCCGTCTGGCCACCCGCTTCGAGCGCAACGAAGAAGGCGACACCGGGCTGATCAGCAAGTCCAACACCCGCGCGCAGAAGATCGTTTTTACCGTCGAGAACCTGACCGGCGAGGCACAAGAGGTGCGCGCCCTCTACCCCCTGCCCTTCTCGGAACAGGAAGACCTCGCGGTCCGGGTCAACGCCCGCCCCGCGCCGGACGAAACCGATGTCGACCACAAGCGCGGCGTCGCGGCCTGGGACATGACCCTCGCCCCCGGCGAGAAGCGCGAGGTCGAGATCACCGTCAGCCTGAGCTGGCCGGTCGACAAGGAACTCGTCTGGCATCCGTGAGCGAAAACCGCACCGCGCCGCGCATCCGGTAAAATTCGCCCCTCTTGCCGCGTTTTCGCCACGATAGCGCGCGCGACCGACCCGATTTCGGGCCAAGACTGGCAAGGTCAGGAAAGAAGGGGGTGCGGCATGTCTACGAAGAACATCGGACCGGCTCTCGACCCTTTCGGGGCTGGAACCCCGACCCGCAAGCGGCAGGGGCAGCGCCCCGTCTACCGCCGCCGAGGCCGGCCATGACCAAGAAC
>RFKM01000063.1 GCA_003694465.1 Alphaproteobacteria bacterium | reverse complement strand
GATCTGCGCCAGCACCTGGTTGGTGAAGCTCGCGCTCATCACGAAGCTCGGATGGCCGGTGGCGTTGCCGAGGTTGAGGAGCCGGCCCTCGGACAGGAGGATGATGCGGTTGCCCGAGGGCATCTCGATCATGTCGACCTGGTCCTTGATGTTGGTCCACTTGTGATTGCGCAGGGCTGAAACCTGAATCTCGTTGTCGAAATGGCCGATGTTGCCGACGATCGCCATGTCCTTCATCTCGCGCATGTGCTCGATGCGGATGACGTCGCGGTTGCCGGTGGTGGTGATGAAAATGTCGGCCTTCGGGGCCTCGTCCTCGAGCAGCACGACCTCGTAGCCGTCCATCGCCGCCTGCAGGGCGCAGATCGGGTCAACCTCGGTCACCTTCACCCGTGCCCCCGCGCCGCGCAGGCTGGCCGCCGAGCCCTTGCCGACATCGCCGTAGCCGCAAACCACGGCAACCTTGCCGGCCAGCATGACATCGGTTGCCCGGCGGATCCCGTCGACAAGGCTTTCCTTGCAGCCATACTTGTTGTCGAACTTCGACTTGGTGACGCTGTCGTTCACGTTGATCGCCGGGAAGGGCAGAAGCCCCTTGTCCATCAGCTCGTAAAGCCGATGCACACCGGTGGTGGTTTCTTCCGACACGCCGATGATCTTGCCGCGCTGGGCGGTGAACCAGCCCGGGGTCTCGGCCATGCGCTTGCGGATCTGGCCGAAAAGGGCCTCTTCCTCTTCCGAGGTCGGGTTGGCGATGAGGTCTTCCTCGCCCGCCTCGACCCGGGCGCCGAGCAGGATGTAGAGCGTGGCATCGCCGCCGTCGTCCAGAATGAGGTTCGCCCCCTCCTCGAACTGGAAAATCCTGTCGGTGTAGCTCCAGTATTCTTCCAGCGTTTCGCCCTTCACCGCGAACACCGAAATGCCTTTGGCGGCAATCGCGGCCGCGGCGTGATCTTGCGTCGAGAAGATGTTGCACGAGGCCCAGCGCACCTCGGCGCCCAGCGCGACGAGGGTTTCGATCAGCACCGCCGTCTGCACAGTCATGTGCAGGCTGCCGGCGATCCGCGCGCCCTTCAGAGGCTTGCTCTCGCCGAACTCGGCCCGAAGCGCCATCAGACCGGGCATTTCGGTTTCGGCGATGTCGAGTTCCTTGCGGCCGAATTCGGCGAGCGAGATATCCTTGACGATGTAGTCCTGGGCCACGATCGGTCCCTCCATGTTTCGCTTTGTCGGCGGGTTACCACCACGGGCTGCATCTTTCAACGCGCCCGCTTTGCCGCTAACGATACGCGGGCACCGCGGCAACTGGATCAGGGAGAGGCGCATGGCACCGGCGCGCGCATGGCAAAGAATGCTCTCGGGGCGCAGGCTCGACCTGCTCGACCCGACGCCGATGGACATCGAAATTGCCGACATTGCCCACGGGCTTGCCTTCGTGGCGCGCTGGAACGGGCAAACCATCGGCGACTGGCCCTACACGGTCGCCGAACACTCGCTTCTGGTCGAGGTGCTGTTCGGGCGGATAAACCCCGCCGCCCCGGCGCGGTGGCGCCTCGCGGCGCTTCTGCACGATGCGCCGGAATACGTGATCGGCGACATGATCTCGCCGGTGAAAGCGGCCATCGGCCCGGCCTATGGCGAGCTTGACGCCCGGCTTCAGGCGGCAATCCACATTCGCTTCGGCCTGCCGGCGCAGGTTCCGGTGGCGACAAAGCGCGCCATCAAACGGGCCGACCGGGTTTCGGCCTGGCTCGAGGCGACGCAGATCGCCGGGTTTTCGGAAGCGGAGGCAAACCGCTTTTTCGGCAAGCCCGACGCCGCCGTGATCGAGGGAGTCGAATTGCGCCTGCGCCCGCCCCGAGAAGTGCGCGAAGACTTCATCGCCCGGCACGAAGAGCTGCTGAATCGGCTGGATTAGTGACTGATTTCGGCCTTGCAGACGGTGCCGGACGCCGCGCCCTGCTCGCGCCAGCCAATGAACCGCTCATCCGAAAAGGCCAGCACCAGACCGCCCCATGAGATCTGGCGCGCGACGGAAGCAGGGCAGCCCGCCCGGCCAAGATCGCGCCCCGGCCCGAGCACCCGGTCGAGCGCCGCAATCACGCCGCTCGGGGCACGGCCGAAATCGATCCGCTGCCAATCGGGAAGAACGGCAAGCCCGCCCGCATCGGGCCGGAAAGCGACCTGGGTATCGGCAGGGGGCGCGGGGGCACAGCCGCCGATGGCCAGAGCCCCGACGAACAGCGCTCCGGCGAGTCGGCTCATCGTCAGCTATTTCGGGCTGCGCTTGGCAAGGATGCGCTGCAAGGTCCGCCGGTGCATGTTGAGCCGGCGCGCGGTTTCGGAGACGTTGCGGTCGCACATCTCGTAGACGCGCTGGATATGCTCCCAGCGCACCCGGTCGGCGCTCATCGGATTTTCGGGCGGCGGTGGCAGTTGATCACCGCTGGCGAGCAGCGAACGGGCAATGTCGTCGGCATCGGCGGGTTTGGAAAGATAGTCGGTTGCCCCGATCTTGACCGCGGCAACCGCGGTGGCAATCGCGCCATATCCCGTCAGAACGACGATGTGCGCATCGGGCCGCCGCTCTCGCAACGCTTCGACCACATCGAGCCCGTTTCCGTCGTCGAGCCGCAGGTCGATCACCGCATAGGCGGTGGGCTGCTCGGCAACCCGGGCCTTGCCTTCGGCAACCGACGCGGCCGTCACCGGAGAGAAGCCGCGCTTTTCCATCGCCCGGGCCAGACGGCGCAGGAAAGGCTGGTCGTCATCCACGAGCAGCAGGGAGGGATCTTCGCCGATCTCGTATTGCTGGGCTTCCGACATATGCGCTCTCCGGAATTTGTCCGCACGTTGCCCCGAACCTATGCGCAGGATCGTCGCAGGTCAATTTATCGCAGAATCATTTTCCGGCAGCCTGCCGCGCGGCCTCGATGAAACATTCGGTCCTGCGGGCCATGTCTTCTGGCGTGGTATCGCGCCGGAAGAACTCGACGAAGCCGATTTCAGGCAGAACGAGATAGGTAAAGGTCGAATGGTCGATCAGGTAGTAGTCGGGGTCGCCGCCTTCCTGCTTGCGGAAATAGGTCTTGTAGGCCTGGCTTGCCGCGCGGATCTGCTCCATGCTGCCGGTAAAGCCCAGCGCTTGCGGGTGCAGATAGTCGGTGAAGTCGCGCAGGCGTTCCGGCGTGTCTCGTTCCGGATCGATCGAGATGAAGGCCATCTGCGCATCGTAACCATCACCAAGCAGGATATCGAGCGCCTCGGCATTGCGCGCATTGTCGGCCGGGCAGACATCGGGGCAGAAGGTATAACCGAAATAAAGAAGCGTCGGCTTGGTGAAGATGTCCTTGTCGGTCACCGGCTTGCCGTTTTCGTCGATCAGCGAGAGCGGGCCGCCGATCGACGCCGTGCCCGTGCCAACCGAGGTTTGCCGGCACTGCGCGAAGGCATCCTCCGGCCCACCGCGCGTCATCCACCAGCTCAGACCCAGAAAACCGGCCACGGCCAGAGCCGCGGTGATTGCCACGATTTTTCGCATCTCGATCTCCGAATGTTTCGCTGCATTGATCAACCATCTGCCCCGCGCTTACAAGGGGACAGATCGCGGTTCGGCTTATCGGGGGCAGGATGGACAAGACTTCTCGGGAAATCCTCGGCCCCGAATACCCTTCGCGCTGGGTCCGCCTCAGAACGCTGGTTCTCCTGCGCTGGATCGCTGTTGCGGGGCAGATCGCCGCGATCGTCATCAGCCAACGGCTGTTTGATCTCGACCTGAACCTTGGCCTCTGCGCCCTGGCCATCGGCCTTTCGGTCGCGCTCAACGTCGTTCTCCATTTCGTCCACCCGGAAAACCGGCGCCTGTCGGAAACCGAGACCGTTGCGCTTCTGACCTTCGACACCCTTCAGCTCGGCCTGCTGCTGGGGTTGACCGGCGGTCTCAACAACCCCTTCGCCTTGCTTGTGCTCGCCCCGGTGACGATTGCCGCAACCGTCTTGCCGCTTTGGGGCGCTGTCGCCGTTTCGGCCGCGGCGATCCTTGTTCTGAGCGCGATCGCGCTGATGTATATGCCGCTCGTCACCCATGCCGGCGTCGTGCTCGCACTGCCGCCGGTTTTCCGCCTCGGTCAATGGGTTGCGGTGGTTGTCGCAATCCTTTTCATCGGGCTCTACTCGGGACGGGTCAGCCGAGAGATCCAGTCCATGAGCCGGGCGCTTCTTGCCACGCAGATGGCGCTGGCGCGCGCCCAGCGCATGACCGATATCGGCGGCGTCGTCGCGGCGGCGGCGCACGAGCTGGGAACGCCGCTCGCCACGATCACGCTGGTGTCGTCGGAGATGCTGTCGGACCTCGACGAGGGGACCGACCTGCATGAAGACGCGGCCCTGATTCGCGACCAGGCCGACCGCTGCCGGGAGATCCTGCGATCGATGGGTCGGATGGGCAAGGACGACAAGCTCATGCATCAGGCCCCCCTGTCGGCCGTGCTCGCCGAGGCGGCCGAACCACACGAGAACCGGGGAAAGGAAATCGTCATTTCGGCGGCCGGCGCCGGGGGCGAGGTCGAGCCGGTCATCCTGCGGCGCCCCGAGGTGATTCACGGCCTGCGCAACCTGATCCAGAACGCCGTGGATTTTGCCACTTCGACGGTTTGGATCGACCTTGCATGGAACGAAAACCGGATCTCGATCAAGGTTGCCGACGATGGGCCGGGCTTCCCACCGCATTTGATGGGGAAGCTGGGCGATCCATTCCTGCGGCGCGGCAAAAGAACGGACAACGCCGATCTGCGCCCGGAATACGAGGGCATGGGGCTCGGGCTGTTCATCGCCCGCACCCTTCTCGAACGTACCGGGGCCGAACTTCGCTTTGCCAACGGCAAGGCGTCCGGACAGGCCTGCAGCCCGCGGTGCGGGGCGATTACCGAAGTCGTCTGGAGGCGGGGTGACGACCGGATCGAGGCTGCCGAGCGGTCTCCGACGCTTTCGAGAAACGAACCGTTCGAAATTTGAAGCACGGGCCCGGTGCGGCCCTTAAGCCTTCGTTAACCATCAACCGCCTAGGCTCGGGCAAAACAGCCCTGATCGGAGCCTTGCGATGCAAACCCTGCTGTTGCCTGCCGCGATCGTTGCCAGCGCCTTCCTGATTGCCTTTCTGGCCCTGGTCGGGTTCGCGACGTTCGAGGCGCGGCGCAAACGGACGCGTCGCGTGGTCGGTGCCGAAGATCGCAGCGCGACCATCTTCGTGTTCGATGACGAAATCCTCGTCGATGCCACCCCAACCGCCCGGGAATTCCTAGAAACGGCACCGGCCGAAGGGTCGGACTGGGCGCGCTTTTCCCGGCTGCTAGCACCGGATTTTCCCGACCTGGCCCGTCGCGTGGGCGAACTGGCCGAGCTTGGCGAAATGGAGTTCGTTTCCCGCTCGGAAGACAGGCACATTCGCGCCCAGTGGGAAGATGGGCTTGCCTGGTTTACTTTCGATGCACAGCAGGCGGCCGTTGCCACGGCATCGGGTGAAGAAGTTGTCATTGCCATGCGGCAGGAACTCACGAGCTTGCGCGACATCACGGAGCATGCGCCCTTTCCGCAATGGAAGGAGTCGCCGTCGGGCGAAATCGTCTGGGCGAACCGGGCCTATCTCGATCTTGCCGCGCTGGCCTCGGACCGCGGTCCGGAAGTCTGGCCGCCGGCCCCGATTTTCGATCTTCCCACCGGCAAGGCAGACACCGAAAGTGACGACGAGGTCTCGACCGAGCGCCTTGCCATTTCTCTTCCGGACGAGGACACGCGCCGCTGGTTCGATATCTGGCGCGCAACCCGGCCGGATGGAAGCCGTGTATGCACCGCAAGCCCCGTCGATGCGCTCGTTCAGGCCGAAACATCGCTGCGGGAATTTGTCACCACACTGACCAAGACCTTCGCCGCGCTGCCGATCGGGCTCGTCATATTCGACCGGGCGCGTGCGCTCACCATGTTCAACCCCGCGCTCATCGACCTGACCGGGCTGCCGGCATCGTTCCTTGTTTCCCGGCCCTCGTTGGCGTCCTTCCTCGACAAGTTGCGCGACGCAAGAATGATTCCCGAGCCGCGCGACTACAAGAGCTGGCGCCAGCAGATTGCCGATCTCGTGCGCGCGGCCGAACATGGAGACTATGAAGAGACCTGGGCGCTGCCCACCGGGCAGACCTATCGCGTCACCGGCCGCCCCCATCCAGACGGCGCCCTTGCCCTGCTGTTCGAAGACATCTCTTCCGAAGTCACCCTGACCCGGCGCTTCCGCACCGAAATCGAGATCAGCCAGACGGTTCTCGACGCCCTGCCCTCGGCAATCGCCGTCTTCACCGCATCGGGCGTGCTGGCCACGGCAAACACGCCCTATGCCCGGCTCTGGGGGCGCGATCCTTCGACGACCCTTGCCGAAGTCAGCCTCGACGAGGCCCTCGCCGGTTGGCGCGAAGCCTGCGCACCCACCCCCCTCTGGGCGGAGATCCGCAAGTTTGCCACACGGACCGGGCCGCGAACGGCCTGGACGGGCAGCGCCCTTCTGAAAGACGGGCGGGCGTTGTCGTGCCATGTCGCGCCGCTCGCGCAGGGCGCCACGATGGTTGCCTTTTCGCTTGAAGGCGCGCCGGGGCTGGAAGAACGGCACACGTCCGAGACATCCTCTTCTGACAAGACCGGGGTGCTCGCTGGTTAGACGAACCCTTGCGGCGCACCGCCGGTCGTTTAGAAGGGTCGCATGCGTGCCGCCTCCTTGCAGTTCCAATCGTTCTCTCCACAGGCCACCGAGGCCCTTGCCGCCCGTCTCGCGCCACGGCTTGCCCCCGGCGACACCCTCCTTCTGGAAGGACCGATCGGCAGCGGCAAGACCGCCTTCGCGCGGGCCCTCATTCAGGCCCGACTCGCGGCCGACGGGGCGCCGCCGGAAGACGTCCCCTCACCGACCTTCACGCTTGTCCAGACCTACGACACCGGCCAGACCGAGATCTGGCATGCCGACCTTTACCGCCTCACCCACCCGGACGAAGTGGAAGAGCTCGGCCTGACCGAGGCCTTCGAGACGGCCATATGCCTTGTGGAATGGCCCGATCGGCTCGGCAGCCTTCGGCCCGAAGGCGCAATGCTCGTCACCTTCTCGGCTGGGCCCGGGGAAGAGGAGCGCCATCTCGCCTTTTCCGGGCCGGAGCGTCAGCTTTCGGTCGTTTCCGAAGTTCTGAAGGACAGTGATGTTTGAGCCGAGCCGAAGCCCGCGGGTTTTCGCCCTGGCGCCCGGGGTCGACTTTCCGCGCGCCGTGGTTCAGGGCCTGCGGACGCGCTTCGAAGGCCGGCCGGCCGAGGACCTGGCCCGCGTCACCGTCCTCGTCAACACGCGCCGGATGCAGCGGCGGATGGCGGAGCTGTTTGACGAGGGCCCCGGCCTTCTGATGCCGAAGATCCGTCTTGTCACCGACCTCGCCCTTGACCCGACCTTTGCCGATATCCCCCCCGCGGTTTCGCCCCTGCGCCGGCGACTCGAGATTGCGCAGATCGTGGGCCGGCTGCTCGAAACCCAGCCCGATCTTGCCCCCCGCTCGGCGATCTTCAGCCTCGCCGACAGCCTGGCTGGCCTGCTGGACGAGATGCAGGGCGAAGGCGTTTCCCTCGAAGCGCTGGAAAATTTCGATGTTTCCTCGCATTCCGCGCATTGGCAGCGCAGCCTCGCGTTCATCCGGGCGCTCGAGGCGTATTTTTCCGGCGACTCGCCCGAATTGCCCGGCACCGAGGCGCGCCAGCACCAAGTCGTTGAGCGGCTGACCGCGCAGTGGCGGGAGCGCCCGCCGCGCGACCCGATCATCATCGCGGGCTCGACAGGCTCGCGCGGGGCGACGCGGATGCTGATGGAGGCGGTTTCCCGCCTGCCTCAGGGCGCCGTCATCCTGCCGGGGTTCGATTTCGATATGCCGCCCGAAGCATGGGAACAGCTGGCCGAGTCGCCCTTTGCCGAGGACCACCCGCAATACCGCTTCGCCCGCCTGTTTGCAGAGCTCGGCGCCGACCCGGGCATCACCCGCCCGTGGACCGACGCCCCGCCGCCATCGCCCCGGCGCAACGCGCTGGTTTCGCTGGCACTGCGCCCAGCGCCGATGACCGACCAATGGCAGAGCGAAGGCCCGAAATTCGAGAAGGTGAGCGAGGCGCTGCGCGATGTCACCCTGATCGAGGCCGAATCGCCACGCCTCGAGGCCACCGCCATCGCGCTGGTGTTGCGGGAGGCGGCGGAACAGGGCGTTTCGGCCGCACTCGTCACGCCCGACCGCGTTCTTGCCCGTCGCGTGACCGCCGCGCTCGATCGTTGGCATCTGGTGCCCGATGACTCCGCCGGTCAGCCCCTGCCGCTTTCGCCACCGGGGCGCCTGCTCCGCCATGTTTCCGAAATGAGCGGGCGCCCGGTTACCGCCGCAGCCCTTCTCGCCTTGCTCAAACATCCCCTGACCAACAGCGGTGGCGAAAGCCGCGGCGAGCACCTTCTGCACACGCGCGATCTCGAACTGGGCGCGCTGCGCGAAAACATGCCGTTCCCCGACCGCGCAGGCCTTCTCGCCTGGGCCAGCGACAACGCGGATCGGCAAGCCTGGGCCGAGTGGGTCGCCAAGATTGTCGAGCAGCTCGACATCCCGCAAACCGGCACGCTTTCGGAGCATCTCGAGCGAATCGTTGCGCTTGCCAGCCAGGTTGTTGCCGGACACACGACAGGCAGCGCCGCGCCGCTTTGGGAGAAGTCCGCCGGGCAGGAGGCCTTGCGGATCGTCGAGGCGATCCGGCGCGATGCGCCGCATGGAGGCAAGATCACGCTGAGCGATTTCCGCGACCTCTTCGCCTCGGTGCTCAATACCGGCGTCGTGCGCAACCCGGTTGGCACCCATCCCGGCATCCGCATCTGGGGCACCCTCGAGGCGCGGGTTCAGGGGGTCGAACTGGTCGTCCTCGG
>RFKM01000062.1 GCA_003694465.1 Alphaproteobacteria bacterium | reverse complement strand
GCAGGTCAATACCGGCGAGGAAGAGCAGAAGGCCGGCGTCGTTCCGGCCGAGGCCGATGCCTTCATCGCCGAATGCCGGGATCTGGGGCTCGAGATCGAGGGGCTGATGTGCATTCCCCCGGTCAACGAAGAGCCTTCGCTGCACTTTGCCCTGTTGCGCAAGATTGCCGAACGCAACGGCATCGGCGCGCTGTCCATGGGCATGTCGTCCGATTTCGAAAGCGCCATCGCCCAGGGGGCGACCCATGTGCGCGTCGGCTCGGCGCTGTTCGGCGCGCGCGACTACGGCTGAGGGGCAGTTTCAGGCGCGGACGATGAGACGCGAGCGGCCCGTCCAGCGCGCGGCGATCCAGTCAAGATCGCGGGCGCGGAAGGCGATGCAGCCGGCGGTCGGAAAGCGGGGGCGGCGCCAGAGGTGGACGAATATCGCCGAGCCCTGCCCCGGGGTCGCGTCCGGCCAGTTCCAGTCGGTGACGAAGAACAGGTCATAGAGCCGGTCGCCCCGGCGCAGGCGCTCGTGCGAATACGGCGTCTCCGTGCGGGTCTGCCAATGGTTGTAGGCCGGATCGCGCGGATCGTCCGACCAGATGTCGTGCGGGCCGACCGCCAGAAGCGGCAGCGCCGTTGCGGGCGGGGTGCGCCGGTCGGCCCGCCATGCGCCGAGAACCAGCCGGTGAGCGCCGGCCGGGGTGGCGCCGTCGCCTTCGCGCTTGGCCGGGGTGATACCGCCGCGCCCGATGGCGCAGGGAAAGCGCCGCCCAAGGAAACGCGCCCCCCACCGCGTCACCACCATGTCGGCGCGGCGCGGCGTCAAAGCAGATGCCCCGATTTGCGCGCCTTTGTGGCAAGATAGGCGCGGTTCAGATCGCCCTCGCCGACCTTGAGCGGCACGCGCTCGGCAACGGCGATGCCCTGCGCCTCCATCATCGCCACCTTGCGCGGGTTGTTCGTCATCAGGCGCACGGCGTTGAACCCGAGCGCCTTGAGAATTTCCGACCCGATCCGGAAATCGCGCTCGTCATCCTCGAAACCCAGCCGATGGTTGGCCTCGACGGTGTCAAACCCCTGATCCTGCAGGGAATAGGCCCGCATCTTGTTGGCAAGGCCAATGCCGCGCCCCTCCTGGTTCAGGTAGAGCAGAACGCCCGCCCCCTCGCGCCCCATCGCCTCGAGCGCGGCATGAAGCTGCGGGCCGCAATCGCATTTCAGGCTGCCGAGAACATCGCCGGTGAAACAGGCCGAATGCAGCCGCGCCAGCACCGGGCTGTGCCGGTCGGGGCGGCCGATTTCCACGGCATAATGCTCCTCGCCGCCATCGACGGGCCGAAAGACGTGCAGCCGCCCGGCCTTGCTCACCGCCATCGGAACCCGCCCCGACGAAACCTCTTCGAGCCGGCCGCTGGCCCACAGGCTTTCGGGCGCGTCGGAAAGGTCGAGAAGGGTCAGGCTGTTTTCCCGCGCGAACGCCTCGGCCTCGCCCACCGGGACGACGATTGCCGCGGGCAGCAGCATGGCCGACTTGGCGAGGAGAATCGCATGGTGCGCGATGGTCTCGCTCCCCCCGCGAATCGTCGCGAACGGGCCCTTCATCGGCGTGGCAAGGTCGTCGGCCGGATCGGCAAGCGCCCGGATCCAGTCGATCCCGGCCTCGTCGGGCAGGCGCACCCGCGCGACGAGGTCGGAATAGGCGCGGGCCTTCAGGGTTTCGGCGCGGCGCGGGGTGATCGCGACAAAGGGCGGGGCGATCTTGCGCAGCTCGGCAAGGCGCGCCGGGGTGACGGTTTCGGCCGACACGACGAGCGCCGCCTCGTCGCCCTCGCGCAGGACGACCGGCAACCCGACCCGCAGATCGGCGCGGGCGCGGGCGGCAAGTTCCTTCATGTCCGGTTGCAGGGCCATCGGTTCCTCGCGTTTCGCCCCAGGGTCAGGACCCATTCCTCCCGCGTCCACAGTTTGGCAGACTTGTTCGCTGAGCAGGCGCGATGGCGTAGAAATAGTGGTTCTATTTCAAGCCATTGCAACGCAGTCAGCGGGCAAGTCCGCCAAACCCTTCGGGCGTGGCAGGCACTTCCTATCAGCGGCTCGGCGTCCTTGGAAAGGGGGCCACCCTGTCCGGCGGGCGCCAAACCGCTGATATTTCGCGCCTGCCGCGCTGTGGGCGCGGGAGGAATGGGCCCTGACCCTAGATAGGACCGTTTGCCGGAAAGTGAAACAATTAGCGCAATTCCGACACGAGCGCGTGAGTTTCCTGCAGCAATCCTTGCCGCGAGGCGTGCAAGCCCACAGATGGTTGGCAGAAAGGGAGGAAGCCATGCAGACGCTCAAGAACATCCTGCTCGTGGACGACGATGAAGATCTGCGCGAGGCGCTGGCCGAGCAGCTGGTGATGACCGAAGATTTCGACGTGTTCGAGGCTGGCAACGGCGCCGAGGCGATGCAGAAGGCCCGCGAAGGCCTTTACGATCTGGTGATCCTCGACGTGGGCCTGCCCGACACCGACGGGCGCGAATTGTGCAAGCTCCTGCGCCGGCAGGGGGTGAAATGCCCCGTCATCATGCTCACTGGCCATGACAGCGACGCCGACACCATTCTCGGGCTCGATGCCGGCGCCAACGACTACGTGACCAAGCCTTTCAAGTTCCCGGTTTTGCTGGCCCGCATCCGCGCCCAGCTGCGCCAGCACGAACAGAGCGAAGACGCGGTCTTTCAGCTTGGCCCCTATACCTTCAAGCCGGCGCAGAAGATGCTGGTGACCGAGGACGGGCGAAAGATCCGGCTGACCGAGAAGGAAACCAACATTCTCAAGTTTCTCTACCGCGCCGGATCGGGCGTGGTGGCGCGCGACGTGCTTTTGCACGAGGTCTGGGGATACAATGCCGGGGTCACGACCCACACGCTCGAAACCCATATCTACCGGCTGCGCCAGAAGATCGAGGCCGACCCCTCGAACGCGCGCCTGCTGGTGACCGAAAGCGGCGGCTACCGCCTTGTGGCATGAATGCCACAGGTGCGGAACCCCGCCATAATCCTGCCGCATTCGCGCGGATAATATGAAAGATGAAAGCGAATTGTTTCGCTGGATAGCTCAATCTCATCCCCTGTCCGCGTCGGGGTCATGATGCGGGATCCTCCCTGTTGGACTGGCCCGGGCATTGCCCGGGCTTCTTTTTCCTGCCATGCGTGATGCGCGCCGCCAGCGCGCCACAGCACCGGGAAAGACCAGACGGAGAGATCAATGCCCTTCACCATCGCCACCTGGAACATCAATTCGGTGCGTTTGCGCGCGGGGCTGGTTGAGCGGCTGCTGGCCGAGGAAGCGCCCGACATTCTTTGCCTGCAGGAATGCAAGAGCCCGGTCGAGAAGATCCCGCGCGAGCGCTTCGCCGCGCTCGGCTACGGCTACATGGTGGCGCGCGGCCAGAAGGGCTACAACGGTGTCGCCATCCTCTCGCGTCTGCCGATCGAGGAGGCGGGCGCGCAGGATTTCGTCGCCCTCGGCCATGCCCGCCATGTGGCAGCCCGGCTCGAAAACGGGGTTGTCGTTCACAATTTCTATGTTCCCGCCGGGGGCGACAAGCCCGACCGGGAGCTGAACGAGAAATTCGGCCAGAAGCTCGACTACCTCGCCGAAATGCGCGACTGGTTTGCCGCCGAGCGCCCCGAGCGGGCGATCCTCGTCGGTGATCTCAACATCGCCCCGCGCGAAGATGACGTCTGGAACCACAAGCAGCTCTTGCGGGTTGTCAGCCATACTCCGGAAGAGGTTGCAGCCCTTTCCGAGGTGCAGGAGGCCGGCCGGTGGGTCGACATCACCCGGCAGGACATCCCCGAAGGCCGGCTCTATTCGTGGTGGTCCTACCGTTCGCCCGACTGGGACGCCGCCGACAAGGGACGGCGGCTCGATCATGTC
>RFKM01000061.1 GCA_003694465.1 Alphaproteobacteria bacterium | reverse complement strand
CGGCAAGATCGACCTCGGCGTCGGCGTTTACAAGGACGCCGCCGGTAACACCCCGGTGATGCGCGCGGTCAAGACCGCCGAAAAGCGCCTGTGGGAAACCGAGACCACCAAGACCTATACCGCGCTTGCGGGCGATCCCGGTTTCGGCCGCGCGCTCTCGCGGCTGGTGCTCGGCGACACGGTCGATGCTTCGCTTCTTGGCTTGGCGGCCCAGCCCGGCGGCACCGGGGCGCTGCATCAGGCGCTGGAACTGGTCCGGATGGTCCGCCCCGGGGCGACGGTCTGGATCTCCTCGCCGACATGGCCGAACCATCCGGCGATCATCGACCACGTCGGGCTGAAACGCGCGCCCTACCGGTATTTCGATGCCGAAAGCCGCGCCGTCGATGCCGGCGCGATGATGGACGATCTCGCGCAGCTCGCCCCCGGCGATGTGGTGCTTCTGCATGGCGCCTGCCACAACCCGACCGGCGCCAACCTCACCCTGCCCCAGTGGCAGGAGCTTGCCGAACTTCTGGCCCGGAAGGGCGCGCTGCCGTTGATCGACCTTGCCTATCAGGGCTTCGGCGACGGGCTCGAGGAAGATGCCGCCGCCACGCGCCTGCTGGCCCGCCGCCTGCCCGAAGCCCTCATCGCCGTTTCGTGCTCGAAGAATTTCGGCCTCTACCGCGAACGCACGGGCCTGCTCATCGCGCGCGCGCCCGACAGCCAGGCCGCCGCCCGCACCCAAGCGAGCCTTGCCCATCTCAACCGGCTCAACTTCTCCTTCCCGCCCGACCACGGCGCGCGCCTCGTGCAAATGATCCTCGACGACGACGCCCTGCGCGCCGACTGGGCCGGCGAGCTCGAGGCGATGCGCCACGGGATGCTCGCCCTGCGGCGCAAACTCGCCGATGCCCTGCGCGCGCGCACCGGGTCGGACCGGTTCGGCTTTCTCGCCGAGCACCGGGGGATGTTCAGCCTGCTTGGCGCAACGCCCGAACAGGTCGCCCTCATGCGCGAGCGGCACGGGGTCTACATGGTGGAAGACGGCCGGATGAACATTGCCGGGCTGAGCGAGGCCACCATCGACCGCCTCGCCGACGCCATCGTCGACGCCGGAGTCTGACCGTCAGGCGGTAATCCCGAAGGGCAGCGGCACGCCAAAGGTCCCGGCCAGGAGCACGAAGTTGAGCAGGAGCACCACGCCGGCACCAACGATCGCCACCACGCGCACCGGCAGGCTGGGCATATGCTCACCCATGATGTCGCGCCGCGAGGAAAAGACGATCAGCGCCACCATCGGCACTGGCAGCGCGATCGAAAGCACCACCTGACTCATCACCAGCGCATCGGTGGCATTGGCGCCGAGGGCGACGACGACGAAAGCCGGCAGCATGGTGACCAGCCGGCGCAGCCAGATCGGCACCCGCATGCGCAAAAAGCCCTGCATGATCATCTGCCCGGCCATCGTGCCCACCACCGAGCTGGAAATGCCCGAGGCGATGAGAGACACGAGAAATACCCCCGCCGCCGCCGCGCCAAGGAGCGGCGTGAGGGTGTGATAGGCGGTTTCGATCTCGGCGACGTCGCTGTGGCCCTGATGGAACGCGCTTGCGGCCATGATCACCATCGCCATGTTGACCATCCCGGCCACGGCCAGCGCCAGCACCACCTCGATATTGGAAAACTTCACCAGCCTGGCCCGTTCGGCGGCGTTGCCGGGGCGGGCGCGAAACTGCGTGAGCCCCGAATGCAGGTAGATCGCGTGCGGCATGACCGTGGCGCCGATGATCCCAACGGCAATGGTGAGCGCCTGCGAATCGGGCATCTCGGGCCGGATCATGCCAAGCCCGGCCCCGAGCCAATCGACCGGGGCGATCAGCATTTCGGCAAGGTAGCTGAGGCCGATCACCGCGACGAAACCGGTGATTACCAGCTCCATCGGCCGAAAGCCGCGTTGTTCGACGATCAGGATCGCATAGGTGATGACGGCGGTCACAGCCATGCCCAGCACCAGCGGCATGTTGAAGAGCAGCGCAAGCCCGATCGCCCCGCCCAGAAACTCGGCAAGGTCGGTCGCCATCGCGGCAATCTCGCTCACCACCCACATCACCAGCACCACCGGGCGGGAGAAATGGTCGCGGCTCAGCTCGGCGAGGTTCTTGCCGGTCACGATCCCGAGCCGGGCCGAGAGCGCCTGGAACAGCATGGCAATGAGGTTGGCCGTCAGCACCACCCACAGCAGCGTGTATCCATAGCCCGCCCCGGCCTGAATGTTCGTCGCGTAATTGCCCGGGTCCATGTAGGCGATCGAGGCGATGATCGCGGGGCCCGCGAACAGCAGCACGGCGCGCAGCCCGCGCCGCTCGCCGGCCAGAACGGCGCTGATCCCGCGCCGGGTCTCCTCGGAAATCGAATGCGCCATTGCGGCCCTGTCGCGTCTTGTCCCGAGGGCAATGTAGCCAAGGCTTCATTGATTGCAAGGGGCGAATTTTCATAGCCAGAGGCTTCTCGCGCTTTTCATTTTGTAGCCGAGGCTATATTGTCGGAACCGAAAGAACACTCTCACCAGGGGTCTGGCCCATGCCGCAGTCGAAACCGCCCGTCGAGGCGTCCTTGCCGGAACGCTTCAGCCATGCCCGCAACGTGCAGGCGAACGCGGTCATGGAAGATTACGTCGAACTGATCAGCGACCTGATGGCGGAGTTCGGCGAGGCCCGGATCGCCGACATCGCGCAGCGCCTCGGGGTTGCCCACCCGACCGCCACCAAGGCGGTGGCGCGCCTCAAGCGCGAGGGTCTCGCGGTTTCGCGCCCCTATCGCGGCGTGTTCCTCACCGACGCGGGAGCCGCGCTTGCCGACAAGGTTCGCGCCCGTCACCGCACGCTGGTCGATCTGCTGGTGGCCGTGGGGGTGCCGCCCGAGGTTGCCGAACTCGACGCGGAAGGCATGGAGCACCATGTCTCCGACACCGCGCTTGCCGCGTTCAGGGCGTTTCTGGAAAAATGAAAGGCCCGGGCGCGTGCGCCCGGACCGATGCCGCGCAATGCCGCGCGATTACATGTTGTAGGCGCGCTCGCCATGGGACGTGCTGTCAAGGCCCTCGCGCTCGGCGCTTTCATCCACCCGCAGGCCGGTGATCGCCTTGACGACATAGAGCAGGACAGCCGAGGCAAGGCCGGACCAGACCACCGTCACCAGCACCGCCTTGATCTGGGTCCAGACCTGCGCGCCCATCGAGAAATCGTCGCCGCCGAGGCCGCCGAGAGACGGGGCCAGCAGGATGCCGGTGCCGATGGCGCCGACGATGCCGCCAACGCCGTGGATGCCGAAAACGTCGAGGCTGTCGTCATATTTCAGCCAGATCTTCACCTTCGCCACGAAGAACCAGGCGATGGGCGAAACCGCGAGGCCGAGGACGATCGCCCCGATCGGGCCGGAGGTGCCGCAGGCCGGGGTGATCGCCACGAGGCCGGCCACCATGCCCGAGGCCGCGCCGAGGCCCGAGGGCTTGCCGTGCACCAGAACCTCGACCAGCGACCACGAGACGATCGCGGCGGCGGTGGCGAGGAAGGTGTTGAGCATCGGCAGGGTCGCATAGGCGTTGGCTTCGAGGTTGGAGCCGGCGTTGAAGCCGAACCACCCCACCCAGAGCATCGCCGCGCCGGCCATGGTCAGGGTCATCGAATGGGGGGCCATGTTGTCCTTGCCGTAGCCGACGCGCGGGCCGATGATGATCGCGGCCACCAGAGCGGCGATGCCGGCATTGATGTGCACCACGGTGCCGCCGGCGAAATCAACCGCGCCCCAGCCGAAGATCAGCCCCGACCCGTCCCACACCATGTGCGCGATCGGGAAGTAGACCACGGTCAGCCACAGAACCGTGAACAGGATCACCGCCGAAAACTTGATGCGCTCGGCAAAGGCCCCGACGATCAGCGCCGGCGTAATCGCCGCGAAGGTCATCTGAAAGGCGATGAACACGTATTCCGGCAGCATCACGCCATCGGTGAAGGTGGCGGCAAGGCTGTCGGGCGTCACCCCGGCAAGGAAGAGCTTGCCGAAGCCACCCCAGAACGGCGAAGTGCTGCCGCCGAAGGCGAAGGAATAGCCCCAGAGCGCCCAGACCAGCATCGCCACGGCGGCGATCATCGTGGTCTGCATCAGCACCGAAAGCATGTTCTTGGTGCGCACGAGGCCGCCATAGAACAGCGCGAGGCCGGGGATGATCATGAACAGGACGAGCAGCGAGCTTGTCATCATCCAGGCGACATCGCCCTTGTCGACGATCGGGGCCGCCGCGTCCTGTGCGAAAGCGGCGAGCGGCGCGAGGGCGCCGAGAGCCGCGAAAGAAAGCGTATTCTTCAGTTTCATGGGATTTTCCTTGATGGAAGGCCGCGTCACAGCGCGTCGCCGTCGGTTTCTCCGGTGCGCACCCGCAGCGCGCTCGAAACATCCAGGGTGAAGATCTTGCCGTCGCCGATCTTGCCGGTCCGGGCCGTCTTGGCGATGGTCTCGACCACCTGCTCGGCCATGGCCTCGGCCACGACGATTTCCAGTTTCACCTTCGGCACGAAGTTCACCTCGTATTCGGCGCCGCGGTAGATTTCGGTATGGCCCGACTGTGCGCCGAAGCCCTTGATTTCGGTCACCATCATGCCGCGCACGCCGATGGCGGTGAGCGCCTCGCGCACCTCCTCGAGCTTGAACGGCTTGATCGCTGCA
Organism: Alphaproteobacteria bacterium; assembly: GCA_003694465.1. GTDB lineage: Bacteria > Pseudomonadota > Alphaproteobacteria > Rhodobacterales > Rhodobacteraceae > RFKM01. The sequence continues at coordinate 73 of RFKM01000061.1, read as the reverse complement.
ATGATCAGTTTCACTTTGGTCTCCTTTCCGGAAACCCGGAGCGAACCCCACCCCGGGCGTTGCGCCTCAAGGG
>RFKM01000060.1 GCA_003694465.1 Alphaproteobacteria bacterium | reverse complement strand
GTCGGGAATCTTCTGGTCGAGCTTGTCCGAGGTGCGGGCAAAGATCTTCGCGGTGCGGGAATTGTCGACCATCGGCACCGTGTCCGAAACCACCATCCGGTCATAGATCACCAGGGCGATCGCCACCAGCAGCAGCCCGCGCAGCACCCCGAAGACGAAGCCCAGCGCCTGGTCGATCCCGCCGAGGGCCGAGCGCCGGATGGCGCTCGAAAACAGCGGCGTGAACAGCGAGACCACCATCAGCGCCAGCGCCAGCACCCCGGCAAAGGCGGCGATCACCGAAAGCTCGCAACTGTCGGCGATGAAATCCTTCAGAACCGGAACTTCGCGGATCAGCGGCACCGCCTTCGGGGCAAAGATGTAGGCCACCACCGCCGCGGCGATCCAGCCGAGAATGGCCATCCCCTCGCGCACGAACCCCCGCGAATAGGCGAGGATCGCCGAAATCAGGATGACCAGCGCGACAACGCCGTCGACAATCGTGAACCCGTCCATGATCTCTTCCCGTGCTGTTGTCATCCGGCGCCGAACATCTCGCCGACGAAGGCGACGAGGTCGGGCATGGTGCGCAGGCTCATGCCCTGCGCCGCGCCGGCCTTCGTGCCTTTCGGGGCGATGGCCGTTTTGAAACCAAGTTTTCGGGCTTCTTTCAACCTGTTTTCGGCCTGGGCCACCGGCCGCAGCGCCCCGGAGAGCGAAATTTCACCGAAGAGAACCGTATCGGAAGGCAGGGCGGCATCTTCGCGCGCCGAGAGCAGCGCCGCGGCGACGGCCAGATCGGCGGCGGGTTCGGTCACCTTCAGCCCGCCGGCGACGTTGAGATAGACGTCGAGCCCGGCAAAGGGGATGCCGACGCGCGCCTCCAGCACCGCGAGGATCATGGCAAGGCGCCCGCCGTCCCAGCCCAGAACCGAGCGGCGCGGCTGGGCGAGCGGCGAGGGCGCCACGAGGGCCTGAAACTCGACCAGCACCGTGCGCGTGCCCTCGAGCCCGGCAAAGACGGCACTGCCCGAGGCCGGGCTCTCGCGCCCGGACAGGAACAGCGCCGAAGGGTTGGCCACTTCCGAAAGCCCGGCCCCGGTCATCTCGAAGACACCGATCTCGTCGGCCGGGCCGAAGCGGTTCTTCACCGCCCGCAGCAGGCGGAACTGGTGCCCCCGCTCGCCCTCGAAATAGAGCACCGCATCGACCATGTGTTCGACAACCCGCGGCCCGGCGATCTGCCCCTCCTTGGTGACATGGCCGACGAGAACCACCGAAACCCCGCGCCGCTTGGCAAAGCTCACCAGCTCGTGGGCGGCGGCGCGCACCTGGCTGACCGAGCCCGGCGCGCTTTCGACATGGTCGGCCCACATCGTCTGGATCGAATCTATCACCACGAGGTCGGGCCGCTCGGCCTCGAGCGTGGTCAGGATGTCGCGCAGGTTGGTCTCGGCCCCGAGCCGCACCGGGGCATCGGCCAGCCCGAGGCGCTGGGCCCGAAGGCGCACCTGCGCGCTCGCCTCCTCGCCAGAGATGTAAAGCGTTTTCAGCCCCTTGCGGGCAAAGCTCGCCGCCGCCTGCAAGAGCAGCGTCGATTTGCCGATGCCCGGGTCGCCGCTGACCAGAATCGCCGAGGCCGGCACCAGCCCGCCGCCGAGCACGCGGTCGAACTCGGCGATCCCGCACAGGGTGCGCGGCGGCGGCGCCTCCTCGGTGGCCAGATCGCTCAGCGCCAGCCGGCGCCCGCGCGCCGCCCCCAGCGATTTCGCCGCCGGCCCGGCCGAAAGCGGCTCTTCCTCGACGATCGAATTCCACGCCCCGCAGGCGTCGCACCGCCCCGACCACTTGCCGAAGCTGGCGCCGCAGGCGCTGCAGACGAAGGCGGGCGCGCGGGCCATCAGCGCTTCTCCCGTCGGGCGGTGAGGTGGCCGCTGGCCAGCGAGGCCAGCACGCAGAAGGTGAAAAGGTAAAGCCCCCAGCCGGTTTCGACCCGCGTCATCCCCACCCCCTTCAACACCACGATGTAGAGGGCGATGAGAAAGACATCGGCCATCGCCCAGCGCCCCAGCGCGTTCAGAACCGGCAGCACCCGCCGGCGCATCAGCCCGAATTGCACCAGCGCCACCCCGCCGATCTTGGCCAGCGGCGCGACGATCGCCAGGAAGGTGACCAGCAGCGCCAGCAAAACGTCGGTCTGCCACAGCGCCTGCAGGCCCGAGACGATGCTGATGTCGGTCAGACCGAAAAGCGGCAGGTCGATGCCGGTGCGCAGGAGCGGCGCAAACCACGCCACCGGCACCAGCACCAGCAGGGCGAGGTTGAAAATCCGCAGCGCCCGGCTCATCCGACGATCCAGTCGATCGAAAGAAGCCAGGCCGCGCCCACCGCCATCGCGATCAGCACCTCGATCCAGCCCTTGCCGTCGCGCCCCTTCACCCAGGCGACGAGCCCGGCAAAGGCCGCGGCAAGGCAGAGGTAGAACAGAAGACGCATCCCGATCGCCGGGCCGTGCCCCGGATCGTGCCAGAACATCTCCGGCCCCCAGAGCAGCCAGGCCACCGCCGGCAGCGGAAGAACCAGCGCCGCCAGCAGCATCCGGCGCGCGCGCGCCAGCCCGAAGACGAGCCGAAGCCCCGCCCCCAGCGCCACCGTCGCCGGCACGACATGAACGCCGATCAGCACGGCAAAAAGCACCACGACCCTCAGAACATCCATGCCCGGCTCCCTTCGCGCCTTCCCGCGCCCAGACTGGCCCGCGCGCCCGGCCCGATCAACCGTTCCCGGCCCCCGCGCTCGCCCGAAGGTAGCGCCGCTCGTAGCGCAAACCAAGCTGGGTGAGCATCTCGTAGCCGATGGTCCCGGCGGCGGCGGCGAGATCGTCAACCCCCTGCGCCTCGCCCAGCACGCAAAGCGCCTCGGGCACCGCCTCGAGATGGCTGACATCGACGCCGATCATGTCCATCGACACCCGCCCGACGATCGGGCAGGGGGTCTCGCCGGCAAAAAGAACCCCGTTGTTCGACAGATGCCGCGAAAGCCCGTCGGCATAGCCGGCGGCAACGGTGGCAATGCGCATCGGCAGATCGGCGACAAAGGCATTGCCATAGCCGACGCTCTCGCCGGCGGCGATCTCCCGGGTCTGGATCACCGGAACCTCGAGCCGGACGACGGGCCGCGCCTCCTCGAAGGGCAGACCGCCATAAAGCCCGATCCCCGGGCGCGTGAGCTCGAAATGGAAGGCTTCCCCCAAGAGGATCCCGCCGGTCGCCGACAGGCTGCGCGGCACCCCGGCATCGTCGGTCATCTCGCGAAATAGCCCAAGCTGGCGGCGGTTCATCTCGTGGTCCGGCTCATCGGCGCAGGCCAGATGGCTCATCACCAGCCGCGGCCCGGCCCCCAGCAACAGATCGCGCAGCGCCGCCCACTCGGCCGGCTCCATGCCCAGCCGGTTCATGCCGGTATCGAGCTGAACCCCGAACGGATGGCCGGGAAGCCCCTCGAAATGCCGCGTGACCTGCTCGATCGAGTTCAGCATCGGAACAAGGCCAAGGTCGCGGATCATCTCGGTGTCGCCCGCCATGTGCCCGGAAAAGACGGCGATCTCCGGCCCCGGGCCGAGCACTTCGCGCACCGCCCAACCCTCTTCGACGGCGGCGACGAAAAACCGCCGCGCCCCGGCGGCGGCCAACGCCCTTGCCACCGGCGCCGCCCCCAGCCCATAGGCATCGGCCTTGACGACGGCCGCCGTCTGAACGCCCGCGCCCGACAGCGCGTCGAGCGCCCGCCAGTTCGCGGCAATGGCGTCAAGGTCGATGGTCAGCGTTCCGCAACTCATGCGCCCCCGTTTCCGGCACGAGGCCGCCGCCGTCAAGGCCGAATGGCGCCCGCCCCTTTCATCTTTCCGAAAATATCCCGGGGGT
>RFKM01000059.1 GCA_003694465.1 Alphaproteobacteria bacterium | reverse complement strand
GTCGGCAAGGTCGGTGGCGGTGGAAAAGCCGCTGGCGGCCGCCGCTTCCAGCCGGTCGGGGTGGGCGGTGAGGTCGGAGATCATGCCGGTCATCGCCGCGAGCGAAAGCATCAGGGTATCGGCGGCGTCAAAGACCTGTTCCTTGTCTTCCTGCATGTCCTTCGAATAGGCCAGCGGCAGCCCCTTCATCACCGTGAACAGCGCCACCGTCGCCCCCAGCACCCGGCCGATCTTGGCGCGGATCAGCTCGGCGGCGTCGGGGTTCTTCTTCTGCGGCATGATCGAGGAGCCGGTCGAGAAACTGTCGGACATCGTAACAAAGCGGAACTGCGCCGAGGACCAGATCACCAGCTCTTCGGAAAGGCGCGAAAGGTGCATGGCGCAGATCGACGCCGAGGTGAGGAATTCGAGGGCGAAGTCGCGGTCGGACACGGCGTCGAGCGAATTGGCCATCGGACGGTCGAAGCCGAGGGCTTTTGCGGTCATCTCCCGGTCGATCGGAAAGCCGGTGCCGGCCAGCGCGGCGGCGCCGAGGGGGCTTTCGTTCATCCGCGCGCGGGCATCGCGGAAACGGCCGATGTCGCGGGCGAACATCTCGACATAGGCCATCATGTGATGGCCCCATGTCACCGGCTGGGCGGTCTGCAGATGGGTGAAGCCCGGCATCACCCAGTCGGCCCCCGCCTCGGCCTGATCGAGCAGCGCGCGGATCAGCGCCTCGAGCCCGGTGATGGCGGCGTCGTGCTGGTCGCGCACCCAGAGGCGGAAGTCGGTGGCCACCTGATCGTTGCGCGAACGCGCGGTGTGCAGGCGCCCCGCCGGCGCGCCCACCAGTTCCTTGAGCCGCGCCTCGACATTCATGTGGATGTCTTCGAGCGCGGTGGAAAAGGCAAAGGTTCCGGCCTCGATTTCCGACAGGATCGTATCCAGCCCTTCCCGAATCGCCTCGGCATCCCTATCCGAAATGATACCCTGCGCGGCGAGCATCGCGGCGTGGGCCCGCGAGCCGGCGATGTCTTGCGCGGCCAGGCGCTTGTCGAACCCGATCGAGGCGTTGATCGCCTCCATGATCGAATCGACGCCTTTCGAGAAGCGCCCGCCCCACATGGCGTTGGCTTTCGGTTCACTCATGGCTCTGGCCTCACGGGAGAAGATGATGTTGCGTTTCGCCCTGCTATACGCGGCCCTCTTGCTTGGTGCAAATGCCGCCTTCGCCATCGATCCGGCGGCGCTCGAGGCGCTGCGCAAGGGCGACATGGCGCATCTGATCGTCGCGCCCGAACCGAAGCCCCTGCCCGACGTTCCCTTCACCGATGACGAGGGCCGGCCCGTGAGCCTTTCCGACTGGCGCGGCAAGGTCGTGCTGCTGAACTTCTGGTCGGTCTCCTGCGTGCCCTGCCGCGAGGAAATGCCGGCCCTGAACGCGCTCGAAAAGGCGATGGGCGGGGACGACTTCGCCGTGGTGCCGATCGCCTTCGGCTACAATCACCCGGCGGCGCTGGCGCGGTTCGTCGAGACCTACCAGATTGATGCCCTGCCGCTGCTGCTCGACAAGGCCCGGGCGCTCTCGGCAAGGGCCGGGGTGGTGGCGCCGCCCGTGACGCTGCTGCTTGACCGCGAAGGCCGCGAGGTGGCCCGCCTCATCGGCGGCGCCGACTGGGACAGCCCCGAGGCGCGGGCGCTGATCTCGGCCCTGATCGACGATCCGGCCTCCTGAGCTCAGCTTGTGACCCGGCGCGCCGGGCAGCCGACGAGGTGGTCGTTGACCAGCCCGCAGGCCTGCATCCACGCATAGACGATGGTCGGCCCGACGAAGCGGAAGCCCGCCCGCCGGAGATCGCGGGAAAGCTGCTGCGAAAGCGGCGTTGCCGCCGGGACTTCGTCGAGTCTGGTGAAGGTGTTGACCAGCGGCGCCCCGCCGACGTAGCTCCAGACCATGTCGGAAAAGGCCTCGGCGCCGCCGAGGGCGAGAAAGGCCCGGGCATTGCCGATGGTGGCCTCGATCTTGCCGCGGTGGCGGATGATGCCGGGGTTGGCCAGAAGGCGGGCGACTTCCGGCTCGCCCCAGGTGGCGATCACCGCCGGGTCAAACCCGGCAAAGGCCTCGCGGAAGGCGTCGCGCTTGCGCAGAACGGTGATCCACGAAAGCCCGGCCTGGAAGCCGTCGAGCACGAGCTTTTCCCACAGCGCCCGGCCGTCACGCTCGGGCACGCCCCATTCCTCGTCGTGGTAGGCAACATAAAGCGGGTCGGTTCCGCACCAGCCGCAACGCCCGTCCATCCTGTCCTCCGTTCCGCCCTGTCGTGCCGCAATGGGTAAAATTTGTCTTTGATGCAAAATTTTACCGCTTGTTAGCAGCTTTGGGCGATCTTGTGGCAGCTTTGTGAAGAGGTGGCGATGCCCAGTCCGATCATGCCTGCGCCGGGTGGCCCCGAGGCCGAGTTCTCGAGCCCGTTCGATATTGCCGTCGCGCGCCAGGATGCCGAAACGCTCGACATGGTGCGCGAGGCGCTCGCCAAGCGTCAGACCATGCTGGCCTATCAGCCGGTGGTGGCGAGCGGCGATCCGGCCAAGCCGGTCTTTTACGAGGGGCTGATCCGCGTGCTCGACCGGCGCGGGCGAATCATCCCCGCCGGCGATTTCATGGCTGTGTCCGAAACCCAGGAACTGGGGCGCATGCTCGATGCAAATGCCCTGCGTCTTGGTCTCGAGGCGCTGGAACGGGTGCCGAAGCTGCGCCTTTCGATCAACATGTCGGCCCGCTCCATCGGCTACCCGCAATGGATCGACACCCTGCGCGAGGCGCTCGCGCGCAAACCGGAAATCGGCAAGCGGCTCATTCTCGAAATCACCGAAAGTTCGGCGATCATCATGCCCGATATCGTGCAGGTCTTCATGCAGGACATGCAGCGCCGCGGTGTCACCTTCGCGCTTGACGATTTCGGCGCCGGGTTCACGGCCTTCCGGCACCTGCGCGATTTCTATTTCGATTTTCTCAAGATCGACGGGGAATTCACCCGCAAGGTCGCCTCCGACCCCGACAACCAGGTGCTCGCCGAAGCCATGATCGCCGTCGGGCGGGTATTCGACATGATCACCGTTGCCGAGGCCGTCGAAACCCCGGCCGATGCCGAGTTTCTCCGCCGCGCGGGGTGTGACTTCATGCAGGGCTACTGTTTCGGCGCGCCCACCACGCGGCCGGCCTGGGACAGCCAGCAAAGACGGGCCTGAACCAAAGGGCCGTCGCCCCCCGCGCCCGCGCCCGATCCCACGGCGATTCGCCTTCGGGCGGGCGAGAGGCGCAAAGGTGCGCGGGCCTTGCCGGGCTCGGTCCACGATCCTGTCCACATCCTCGATAGCCAGTCGCGCACAGCCGCGCGAGGTGCCCGGCGCCGCCAAGGTTGATTTTTTCTGCAATGCAGCATATCCCTCTGCCAGCGCTTGCGGGTTGCCCGGCCGGCCGCTACCGTCGCCGCGAGCTTTCGAGGCGGGCCGCTTTCACGGCCAAGGCCGCGCCCGGCGGCACCAAACTGACAGGAGAGGAAAATGTCGAAAATCGTGATCGTTTCTGCGGCGCGCACCGCCGTGGGCAGCTTCAACGGATCCTTTGCCAACACCCCCGCCCACGATCTCGGCGCCGCGGTCCTGCGCGCGGTGGTCGAACGCGCCGGGATCGAACCCGGCGAGGTCGACGAGACGATTCTCGGCCAGGTGCTCAGCGCCGGACAGGGCCAGAACCCGGCCCGCCAGGCGCATGTCAACGCCGGCTTCGGCATCGAGAAGACGGCTTTCGGCATCAACCAGGTCTGCGGTTCGGGCCTTCGCGCCGTGGCGCTCGGGGCGCAGCAGATCGAGGCGGGCGATGCCGCGATCATTGCCGCCGGCGGGCAGGAAAACATGTCGATGAGCCCCCATGTCGCGCATCTGCGCGCCGGTCACAAGATGGGCGACATGAAGTTCATCGACTCGATGATCAAGGATGGCCTCTGGGATGCGTTCAACGGCTACCACATGGGCCAGACCGCCGAGAACGTCGCCGAGAAGTTCCAGATCACCCGTGAAGAGCAGGACGCCTTTGCCGTCGCCAGCCAGAACAAGGCCGAGGCGGCGCAGAAGGCCGGGCGTTTTGCCGACGAGATCGTGCCCTTCACGGTCAAGACCCGCAAGGGCGAGATCGTCGTCGATCAGGACGAATACATCCGCCACGGCTCGACCCTCGAAGCCATGCAGAAGCTCCGTCCGGCCTTCACGAAAGACGGGACGGTAACGGCTGGGAACGCCTCGGGCATCAACGACGGCGCCGCGGCCTTCCTCCTCATGACCGAAGCCGAAGCCGAGCGCCGCGGTCTCGAGCCTCTGGCGCGCATCGCCTCCTGGGCCACCGCCGGGGTCGATCCGTCGATCATGGGAACGGGTCCGATCCCGGCCAGCCGCAAGGCGCTGGAAAAGGCCGGCTGGAAGATCGACGATCTTGACCTCGTCGAGGCGAACGAGGCCTTTGCCGCCCAGGCGCTGGCGGTCAACAAGGAGCTTGGCTGGGATCCGGAAATCGTCAACGTCAACGGCGGGGCGATTGCCATTGGCCACCCGATCGGCGCGTCGGGCGCGCGCATCCTCAACACGCTGCTGTTCGAGATGAAGCGCCGCGATGTCCACAAGGGGCTGGCAACGCTCTGCATCGGTGGCGGCATGGGCGTGGCGCTCTGCGTCGAGCGCTGAACGGACTGGCTGAAAGGGCGCTTCGGCGCCCTTTTCTTTTGCAGCCGCAGAAATATCTTGCGCAACAAAATTGCGTATGCTGTAAGGGCTGTGAAACAGAGTTGCGAGACGGAATCGCGGACAGGAGCGAGACATGGCAAGAGTTGCACTGGTCACGGGTGGCACGCGCGGCATCGGCGCGGCAATTTCAAAGGCGCTGAAGGCGGCCGGTTACGATGTGGCGGCGAGCTATGCCGGCAATGACGCCGCCGCCGCCGCCTTTACCGAGGAAACCGGGATCAAGACCTACAAGTGGAACGTCGCCTCCTACGAGGAGAGCGCCGCGGGCATTGCGAAGGTCGAAGCCGAGCATGGCCCGATCGACGTGGTGGTGGCCAATGCCGGCATCACCCGCGACGCGCCCTTCCACAAGATGACCCCCCAGCAATGGAAAGAGGTGATCGACACCAACCTGACGGGCGTTTTCAACACCATCCATCCGGTCTGGCCCGGGATGCGCGAGCGCAAGTTCGGCCGCGTCGTGGTGATCAGCTCGATCAACGGCCAGAAGGGCCAGTTCGGCCAGGTCAACTATGCGGCGACCAAGGCCGGCGACCTCGGGATCATCAAGTCGCTGGCGCAGGAAGGCGCGCGCTTCGGCATCACCGCCAATGCCGTCTGCCCGGGCTATATCGCGACGGAGATGGTCATGGCCGTGCCCGAGAAGGTCCGCGAGGCGATCATCGCGCAGATCCCCGCCGGCCGGCTGGGCAGACCCGAGG